>JAUTCT010000037.1 GCA_030673875.1 Verrucomicrobiota bacterium JB025
ACGCGCTGCGGACCATGGCCGCCTACATCGACCTCAACCCGGTCCGGGCCGGCCTCGTGGCAGACCCGAAGGACTACCGCTGGTGCGGCTACGCGGAGGCGGTGGCAGGCAGCAAACGCGCACGGCGCGGGCTCTGCCGGGTGATGCAGCGGCCCATCGATTCATGGGAGCTGAAACCGCGGGGAGCAAACCAAACGCCCGGCGAATTCTACCGCTGCTGGTTGTTTGGCGAAGGGCTTGAAACGGAGGCATCGCCGGATTCCTCCAAACGGAAAGGAGTCGACCGCGAAGCCGCGCGGAAAGTTCTGGACCAGGGCGGCAAACTCCGCCGCTCGGAGTTGTTGCGATGCCGCGTCCGGTATTTCAGCGACGGCGTGGCGATCGGCAGCAAGGGCTTTGTCGAAGGCGTATTCCAGGCCGGCCGGGATCACTTCGGCGCCAAACGAAAGGACGGCGCCCGCCTGCTCAAGGAGGCCGAGAGCCTCGGCATCTACTCACTCAGGGCGCTGAGGGTTCAGGCGGTCGAGTGAAGAGCAATCAGGCGGCCGCTCCTCCATCATCATGAAACCTCTGCAACGATCAGCTCTCTTTCATGGCTTCCGGGTTGCGGTGCATCAACTCTCGATTCCGTCGGCAGCGAAGCCCCGCACCTTTTCCAAAACTCCTCAGCGCGCCGCAGCGGGAGCCAGCACTTGCCCCGTCATCCCATCGTTGTAGGGTTTCCGTTTGCCTCGCATGCCGGAAGAACCCCAGAACGTCAGACAAACCCACACCGTCCCGGATGGGGTTTCGGATGTTCGTTTCAGCGACTATGCCCGGGAAATATTCAAAGAATCCATCACCTCGCGAAAGGGCGTCAAAAAGGCCATCAAACGAGGCGAGTTCCTCGTGGACGGCACACCGGCGGCGACCGGGACATGGGTGCGACCCGGCCAGACAATCGACCTGTTATCCGGCGGGGAACGGATTGGAAAAGAGTTTCATCTGAAGCTGGAGCGGCTTTACGAAGATGATCATCTGGCGGTGATTCACAAACCGGCCGGATTTCCCGTTTCAGGCAATCGATTCAAAACCATCCAGAACGCGCTAGCGCCAAACCTCACGAGATCCCGGCAGGATGACCGGCTGCCCTGCCCGCGACCGGTTCATCGACTGGACAGCCAGACCAGCGGCCTGCTCGTGGTGGCGAAAACCCACCGGGCACAGGTCCGTCTCGGCAACCTGTTCAGCGAAAAGCGGGTCCGGAAAACATACCGCGCCATCGTCATCGGCAAACTCGCTGGGGCCGGCACCATCACCACCGAGCTCGAAGGAAAACCGGCGGTCACCCGCTACCAGTCGGTCTCCCACAGCCCGTCGCTCCACAACCGATGGCTGACCCGGGTGGATCTATTCCCGGAAACCGGCCGGACCCACCAACTCAGGGTCCACCTGTCCGGACTCGGCCACCCGATCCTCGGCGACAAGCTCTACGGCAGTGAGGGGTTCATCCTGCGCGGCCGCGGATTGTTCCTCTGCGCCGTGGAACTGCAGTTCCCCCACCCGATTTCCAACAATCCGCTGCACATCAAAATCGCCGAACCGGCGAAATTCGACCAGATGGTCCGGTGGGAGGAAGCCCGTTTACAACGGACCCAAGCGCCCCAACAACAGGATGACGCATGAAGGGGCCCATCGCTGGCGACGTGACAAATCTGGCCGGCACATGCGTAACCCACAACGACCCGCGGCCCCCGAGGAAAGCCGAACTCCGATCCGCCCCAACTCCATTTCGCCATCACACCGGAGGGGCGGAGCATGTCCGCCCAGGCATCACCCGGGGAAAGCAGAACTCTCTTCCGACCGGGCCAATGAATCGCCCCGCCGACATCCCATCAACGGGACAATCGGATTGACAATTGCCCCCCTGTCTGCGAGTCAGTTGCCGTCCGCGACGGTTCTTCTCCCTCTCCCAATCGTCCCGCGATCGCGTATCCACGCTTTCACGTAATTGCAGATACAGGAGAACTGAAACATGATGTTGGCATGTTGGAAGTCATGCTGATTGCGGGTTTCATCTGGATCGTTCTCCCGGCGATTCTCCTCGTTGCTGCAACCCGGGCTGCGAAGTTGCGGAATCTCTATCCGAGAACTCCCCTCGTCTCTTTCCCGGCCGGCGACGAAAAACTGGAAAGCGAAGCGCACGGCAAGAATTACGCCGCAGCGTAACTGGCGACCGGCCTCCCAGTCAGGCTTCTGAGCGACTCCTTGCGAGCGCCCTCCCGGATGATCCACCTCACGCCGTCTCCTTGAGGTGAGGCAGTGCAGAATCCGCCACCTCTCTTTCCGGCAGCCACTGCTGCCATTGTTTCTCCCAACCGCACGCTGACACCACCCTCGCCCGTCGGACCTTCCAACAGATCCTGCTCCGACACCCCGAGAGGTCGTCCTCGTTGACCAAAAACACCCGTGTGCGCAAGCCACCCGACCATCGCTGTGGAGAAAGCGGTGAGCGCGGCCCCTCTCCCCTCTCTTGACCGAAGCGTTCTTTCGGTCTCATCGGACATCCGCGTGGGATGAATCCCGCTGAAACAGCGCCGGACTGGTCCGTTTTCCCAATATTGCTCCGCCAACCATCTGAGCCGCGGCAGCAGCCGGAGCTCGTCCGGATTGGCCGGAAATTTGGCTGAAACAGCGCCACTCGTCGCTGCAGCGCGCCCGCTCACCGGGACTAATTTCTTGAGGTGCAGTTTCGCGGCACTACGTTCCCCCTGCTTCTTCCGAGGCAAAACCCACCCCATTCATGTTCCAACAACGCCGGTCGAACCATCGCAAAACACTCGTTCTGGGCGCTCTCGCCGCGCTCATCATCGGAGGCATCTGCTTCCTGCAGGGCGACCGCCACGCCCCGCTCGCCCCACCAGACGATGCGCCTCAAACCACGGCAGCAGGAAACCCGGACGGACGGCAAAGCACCGCAGTTCCATCCCCGGAGAAATCCATCCGCAGCGAAAAACCGACGGCCGCGGCCGCCCGGAAATCCATCATCGAAGCACCCGGCACACTGCGGCGCGGCGCGAACCGCCGCCTGCTCGTCGAGCCAGCAGTCGTAGCCGGGCGCAACGCGGACCCGCGCGCGATCTCGCCGGAATCGCTCTTCCGCCTTTCCAGCCACTCCCCCACCGGCCCGCTCACCATCGACCAACACACGCTCTCCGCCGTCGAGGCCTCCGTCGACTTTGACGCGCTGGCCACCTTCGTCGCCTCCACCGACGGCGCGATCTCGCTGCCCGTCTCCGCAAACGAGCAAGTGGTGGCGACTTTCGACCGGGTCATCACCCGCGGCGCCACCACCACCACGCTCATCGGCCGGGTGCTGGATGACAGCTACAGCGACGTCCTGCTGGTCTTCCACGATGGCGCGGTGTCCGGCTCGATCGCGTTTCACGACACCAACACCCACTACCAATTCGCCATGGCCGGCAATGGCGACGTGGCGATCCGCCAACTCGACCCCGACAGCTTTGACGCCGACTGCGCCTGCTGCGAGCACCCGGAAATCCTCGCGTCCGACACCAGCGCGTCCGACACGGACGAATCCGCCGGAGAGACCATCGATGGTGAAATCCTGCGCGCCACGGTGGACGACGCCCCCTTCGACATCGTCGTCGGCTACAGCGCCGAAGCGCGAATCAACGACGGTGGTACCGCGGCGATCGAAGCCCGGATCATCGCTTCCGTGGACCGGTTGAACCAGGCGATCGACAACAGCGGCGGCGGGGACTGGTTCTGCTCGCTGCTGGCAATGATCGAGGATCCCGACGAGGATTTCACGGACGCCGACTACAGCGACATGGAGGACATTCTGATCGACCTCAGGCAAACGGACAACGGCCCGCTGGATACGATCACCGACCTCCAGCTGGAATTGGGCGCCGATCAGGCAACCTTCATCTGCGACGCACCGATCGCCGGCACGACCGGAATCGCCGGGCGCCCCGGCACCAGCGCGATCGTCTCGCGCACCTACATGAGCTCCACCCGCCTCACCTTCGCCCACGAACTCGGCCACAACCTCGGCCTGCGGCATGCCTGGGGCGATTCCGGCAGTGCGACCCTCAACCCCACCGATGAGGGCAACTACGGCTGGCGCTTCCGGACGTCCGACAACAGCAAGGTCTACACGATCATGGCCTACAACTCGGGCTGGGGCGGCAGCAGAATCCCGTATTTCTCCAACCCCGGCATCAGCTACAACGGCGCGGCAACCGGTGCCGTCGACGGCTTTGACGCCACCGACACCAGCTCGACCCCCGCCTACGACCAGCAACTCGTCGCGGGCGGAATCGTCGGTGACCTCGGCGCCGGATTCGACGGCAGCAACCCGAACCTCGGTGCGCGCAACGGCCCCTACCTGCGCTACAACTCCGGCCTTCTGGCCAACAAGGACACCCGCGAGGATCTCGCCGTGCTCGAGCCAGTGGCGGGAGCCATACTCGTCCCGGGAACCACCGCGACCATTTACTGGTATGGTGGCGACCACACCGACACCGTGGATCTCGACCTCTACAAGGACGGGGTTTTCCATGCCTCCATCGCCACCAACCTCGAAGGCCAGAACCGTTGGCACGACTGGACCGTCCCGAATGTCGAGGAAGGCACCTACACCGTCCGGGCCACCTTGAGTGGCAGCACCACCGATGACAGCAGCGAATTCTGGATCGGCATCCCCGTGGAGACCCTGCCGTATGCCGAAGGCTTCGAAAACGGATTCGGATCATGGGTCCAGTCCGCGGACGATGATTTCGACTGGACCCGCCACAGCGGCGGCACCGACACCGGCAGCACGGGACCGAGCGCCGCCTCCGAAGGAAGCTGGTATCTCTACACCGAACCTCATGACAACTACGACGGCCACAACAAGGTCGCGCAGATTGACTGCAAATTCGATTTGAGCACCGTCTCCAGCGCGGCGCTGGAGTTCGACTACCACATGTATGGCGCCAACATCGACTATCTCGCAGTCGATGTCTTCGACGGCTCCGCCTGGACGAATGATGTCTGGAAACTCGCCGGCCCGGTTCAATCCAGCAGCGAGGACGCGTGGTTGAATGCCACCGTCGATCTAGCGGATTATGCCGGGATCGGGGAAATCACGGTCCGCTTCCGGGCAAAACAGAAATACTGGCATGTCTCGGACATCGCCATCGACAACATCGTCGTGGATGGCCCGCAAAAACTCCCCTATGCCGAAAGCTTTGAAAACGGCATGGGCGCTTGGGCACAGTCGACCGACGATGACTACGACTGGACGCTCAACAGCGGCGGAACGGAGAGCCCCGCCGCCGGGCCGAGCGGCGCCTCCGCCGGCAGCTACTATCTCTATGCCGAAGGCCATCACGGTCTCGGCTCCAACAAGACGGCATCCGTGAGCGCCCGTTTCGATCTCAGCCGGGCGAGCGCCCCCGTATTCCGCTTCGACTATCACATGTATGGCGCCTACATCGACTACCTGTCGGTGGATGTCCATGACGGCACAACCTGGACCGACGGAGTTTGGTTCATGGACGGCCAGCAACAAACCAGCAGTGACGACCCGTGGGGCAGCGCCGCCATCGACCTCTCCGCCTACGCCGGCAACGGCGATGTGACGCTCCGCTTCCGCACCGCAAACACCCAGTGGAACTCCGCCGACCCCGCCATCGACAACCTCAGGCTCTCGGACCCGTTGCTCGCTCATTGGTCGATGGATGGCGGCACCGGTTCCGTGGTCGCCGATGACCAGGGCAACGGCTTCGACACCACCCACTCCGGAGCGTCCTGGGTCGCCGGGATCAACGGCACCGCGCTCGAGTTCGACGGCAGCAGCTCAACCGTCACCCTGCCGGCCTCCGCGTTCGACACGGTGGTCGACGAGATCACCCTCGCGATGTGGGTCTACGGCGGCGACGACCAACCGCGCCAGGACTCGCTTTTCTACGCGGTGAACGCATCCGGAAACCGCGTGCTCAACGCGCATCTGCCATGGGGCGACGGCACCGTCTACTGGGACGCCGGCTACGATGAATCCACGGACCGCATCAGCAAGGCGGCCACCACGGACGAAATCAAGGGCCGGTGGAACCACTGGACGTTCACCAAAAACGCCGCCACCGGCGGGATGTCCATCTATCTGAACGGCGAACTGTGGCACGAGGACAGCGGCATGACCCGGCGTATCTCCGGCATCACCGCCGCCACCCTGGGCAGCCAAATCAGCGGCAAAAACTATTCCGGAATCATCGATGACGTGCGGTTCTACAACGTCTGTCTCGATGCCGACGGGGCGGCCGCTCTGTTCTCCAGCTACACCACGGCCGACGGCGTGCCACTCGGCTGGCTCATCGAACACGGCCTCGATCCGACCGATGCCGCAGCGCTGGCCGATGCCGACACAGACGGCCAATCCAACGCACTCGAGTGGATCCTCGGCACCGACCCACTGGTCCCGGACTCGCCGGTCACCGGACTGTCGGCGGCGGACGACATCATGAACCTCACCTACACCCGCCGCAAGATGGACGGCGCCGGCATTCACGCCGAATGGTCGCCGGACCTGACCGAATCCAGCTGGACGACCGCCGGCCTGACCGAATCCGTCATCGATGACGACGGGGAGATCGAAACCGTCACCGTCGCGATGCCGATGACCCACGACCGGAAATTCGTCCGGATCCGGGTGGATTGGTGAATTCTCCGGCAAATTCGGGCAAAAATGAGTGCGTCCCGCCGCCAATTACGCTTCCCTCTCCCACGTGAATATTCGTTTCGTTTCCGCCACATCCACGTCGACCGGCCTCGCGGTCATCCCCGTCTTCAAGAACAGCACCAGCTACGGCGCGTATAGTAGCGTCGCCGGGAAGGAGGTCGCCTCGGTCCTCGAGGGCACCCACCTCAACCCCAACCCCAATTCCTTCCTCACGCTTGCCGGCCCCACCCCGGCAGCGGGTCCCGTGATCGTCCTCTGGAACGCCGGAGAGCGGGACGGCTTCGACGCCGAAAAGTTCGCCGCCCACGTCATGGCCGCATTCCGAACCCACGGCGAAAAAAACCTCAGCCTCTGCCTCGACGGACTCGAGCTCGAGCCGGCCGCCTGCGCCCGTACCGCCGTCGGCGCCCAGCTCGCCGCCTACACGTTCTTCAAGCACCGGTCCAAACTCCCGCCCAACTCCGAGACCACCGTCACCACCCTCCGCGTCGCGTGTGACAAGCCGGCTCCCGCCCGCACCGCCTATCAGAAGTTCTTCGGCCCGGTGTGTGACGGACAACTCCTCGCCCGCGATCTGATCAACGAACCCGCCAACATCCTCCACCCCAAGGCCTACAGCACCCGCATCCGGAAACTCAAAGCCGACGGTCTCGGCATCGAAGTCCTCGGCGAAAAGGAAATGAAGGCCCTCAAGATGGGCGCGCTGCTCGGCGTCGGCCAGGGGTCGCCCCGCGAATGCCAGCTCGTGGTCATGTCATGGATGGGCGGCAAAAAGAACGACGCCCCGCTCTGCCTCGTCGGCAAGGGCATCACCTTCGACACCGGCGGCATCTCGCTGAAAAACAAGAACGGCATGTGGGACATGAAGGGCGACATGGGCGGATCCGCCGCCGTCGTCGGCACCATGCAGGCACTCGCCCGCCGCAAGGCGAAGGTGAACGTCATCGGAATCGTCGCACTCGCCGAAAACATGCCCGACGGCAACGCCCAGAACCCCGGCGACGTCATCACCTCCATGTCCGGACAAACCATCGAACTCCAGAGCACCGACGCCGAAGGCCGGCTGGTCCTCGCAGACGCCCTGCACTACGCCCGGGAACGCTTCAAACCCCGCGCCATGGTCGACCTCGCCACCCTCACCGGTGCCATCATCATTTCCCTCGGCAATGAATACGCCGGCCTCTTCACCAACAACGAGCAACTCGCCACCGAGTTCTCCCTGTCGGAACCCGCCGCCAACGAAAAGGCCTGGCGCTTCCCGCTGCTGCCGGCATACGACCGCCTGCTCGACTCCGAAACCGCCGACATGAAAAACTCCGTCGCCGGCGGTGCTGGCTCGATCACCGCGGCGCAGTTCCTCCAGCGCTTCGTCGGAGACACCCCGTGGGTCCACCTCGACATCGCGGGCACTTCCTCCAAAAACACCCGCAACGATCCGCGCGAACCCTCGTTCGCCACCGGCTACGGCGTCCGCCTGCTCAACCAGTGGATCGCCGACCACTACGAGAAATAATCCCCGCCGCTGCGAAAAACCACTCCCCCGGATGACGCCGCGACGCCGGCCGGAACGGGGGGGCGCCAACCGCATCGCCGCAGCCATGATCCGATTGGAAATCCCGCCCGCAGCATCCTGCCCGGGCGGGTGTTTCCACGGCGGATTTTCCTTCCTTCGCCAGCGGGATTCCCATTGCCATTTGCCCGCCGGGACCCACAACTAGCCGCCGGATGGCGCGACTCCCCGCATGGCTTGAAAACTACAGGAAACTGCCCCGGTATGTTCTGCTCTTCATTGCGGGCCAGTTCCTCATCAACCTGATCAACTCCGCGCAGTTCCTGCTGCTCAACCTGTTCCTCAAGAACCAGGGCATGGACGATCCGGCGATCGCGGCCCTCTCGTCCCAGCGCTTTGTCGCCACCTTCTTTCTCGCCGTCCCCGCGGGTCTCTGGCTGCGCGGGCGGCCGCTGCGGAAGCCGATGTTGATCGGCGCGATCCTGTTTCCCCTCACCGCGCTGGTCGCTCTGGAATCCGTTCGCCTGGGGATGATGACCACCGCGTCCGCCTGCTTTCTTTCCATGGGCTTCGCCGGGCTGCTGATCAACATCGCCAGCCTGCCGATGGTGCTGCGCCTCGCTCCTCCCAAGCAATCGAGCGAAGCGCTCAGCCTGCTCTTCGCCACATGGGCCGCGGCAAGCATCTGCGGCGGCCTCCTGTCGAGCGTGCTGCAGACCATCGGCAGCATCCCGCTGGCCGGCGTCACCATTCTCCTGGATGAGCACGCCACCCTCTTGATCCTCACCCTCGTCGGATCCTGCGCGCCCTTCCTCTTCGCCAGGCTTCCGGACCCGGCACCCCACGCCCCCCACGCCGGCCATTGGCTTCACGTCCGCCGCGACGACCTCCCCCTGCTCGGCCGCGCGCTGCTGCCGACACTCTGCATCGCCACCGGTGCGGGCCTGAGCATTCAGTTTCTCAACCTCTTTTTCAGCAGCGTCCACCACCTCGGAAGCGCCGCCTACTCCGCCTTCGGGTCCATCTCCGCGGTGCTCGTCCTGTTCGCCGGCCTCATCGTGCCGGAGGTGAAACGCCGGATCGGATGGCGTGGCGCGATTCTCGGCGTCCAGAGCGTCGCCGTGCTCCTGCTGGTCGGCATGGGATTGACCGAACTCTGGAAATCCATGCCATGGGCACTGCCCGTCGCGGTGATCTGCTTCATCCTCCGGCAACCCCTGATGAACATGGCCGGCCCCTCCACCAGCGAACTCACGATGACCTACGTCGGCGAGCGAAACCGCGAACTGGTCAGCGCCTGCAACGGCGCCATCTGGAGCGGCGCCTGGTGGCTCGCGGCACGCACCTTCGAACTGCTGCGCGCCAACCACCTGCCCTATTGGCAGGTGTTTCTCGCAACCGCCGCCCTCTACCTGGTCGGCACCTTTTTCTATCTGCGGCTCATCCGCTCCGTCGAGCAACGCGGCGACAGCGAAACCCCGATCGAATCGGCGGCATAGGCCGGCCACTTCCGCCAGCCGGAATCACCCGCCGAAAGATCAACTGGGAAACCCAAGGAACGGGCGAGATATGCCTTCGCATCGCGTATCCACGATGGGCTGATTGTAGGAAGGGATCCACTATGACATCGATAGTGAAGTCTTCTTCTCAATTGAGAGTGAGGAGTCTACATGAAAACCCAATTATTTGTGACTGGATCCATGCTCCTGGCCGGGGTCGTGGCGTGCACCACCGCCATTGCCGGGGTGGTCTCGGAACCGCCCGGAGCCTGCACCCGAAAAACCGGATTCGTAATTTCGGAAATCATGTACAAACCGGCGACCACCAACGCGCTGGAGTTCGTCGAAATCTATAACTCCAATCCGTTTGAAGAGGAAATCGGCGGTTACCGCATCGAGGGCGAGATTGAGTTCACCTTTCCACAGGGCACGATGCTGGCGGGCCAGTCCTACCTCGTGCTGGCCAAGGACGCCACGGCATTCGACGAAGCCTACGGCCTGTCCGGCGTGCAGGTTTTCGAATACGGCGCATCGGACGGGAGCAACTCGCTGGCCAGCTCCGGCAGTCTGCGAATGATCAACAGCTGCGACGGCACGGTGCTCGAGATCGACTATGCCAACGAAGCGCCGTGGCCGGTGGCGGCGGATGGCGCGGGCCATTCCATCGTGCTCGCCCGCCCATCCTACGGCGAAAACGACCCGCAGGCCTGGGAGGCGGGCGACCAGTTTGGCGGCTCCCCGGGGTCCGGCGAATCCTACGGCGACACGCTCCTGCGGAATGTCGTCATCAACGAGATTCTCGCCCATACCGACGACCCCCAACTCGACACCATCGAGCTCTACAACCACTCCAACTCCAGCGTCGACCTCTCCGGCTGCACGCTTTCCGACGATCCGGCCGCAAACAAATTCACCATTCCCGAGGGAACCATCGTGGCTGCCCGCGGGTTTCTGGTCTTCGATGAAGTCCAGCTCGGGTTCTCGCTCGATTCATCCGGAGAATCCCTCTATTTCCGCAATCCGGCGGGCACCCGCATGCTCGATTCCGTCGAGTTTGGCGGGCAGGAAAACGGCATATCCATCGGCCGCTATCCGGATGGCGGCCCTGAGTTCCACCGCATGGCCGGGCTCACCCCGGGCGCAGCCAACGGAGACCGGCGCATCGACGATGTGGTGATCAATGAAATCATGTACGATCCGATCTCCGGGGATGCCGATGATGAATTTGTCGAACTCCACAATCACGGGGCGGCAACCGTCGACCTGGGCGGCTGGCGGCTTCGCGGCGGCATCAGCTTCACCTTTCCTGACGGCGCACTGATCTCCCCCGGTGGCTATGTGGTGGTCGCGCGGAATGCGGCACAACTTCAAGCCAACCACACGCAGCTGGGGGCCTCAAACACCTACGGAAACTTCACGGGCAAACTCGGCAATGGCGGGGACCGGGTGACGCTCGACAAGCCCGACATCCAAACCGACACCACCGACCCGTCAAACCCGGTCACCACCGTGATCCACATCCGGGTGGATGAAGTCAGCTACCAGACCGGCGGTCAGTGGCCGGTCTGGGCCAAGGGCGGAGGCAGCAGCCTGGAACGGGTCGACCCGCGCGCCAATCCACGCCGTCCGACGGCATGGGCGGACAGTGATGAAACCGGCAAGGCCGACTGGACCACGATCTCGGTGACGGGTCTGCAGGAACTCGGAGCGAGAGGCGCCAGCCGGATCGAGGGCGGACTGCAGGGGGCCGGCGAGTGCCTTCTGGATGACGTGCAGGTCGTGCATGACAACACAAACTACGTCGATAATCCGAACTTCGACGGCGGCCTTGCCAACTGGGTGGCGAGCGGTGCCTTCGAACGTTCCTCGCAGGACTCCGCCGGGGTTGGCGGATCGTCCTGCCTGCATATCCGTGCCAGCACCCGCTATGACACCGGCGCCAACCAGGTGAGCGGCAGTCTTTCCTCAAACATCCCGGAGGGCGTCACTGCCACCATCTCCGCCAAGGCGAAATGGCAGAAGGGCTACCCGTGGATGTATCTGCGCCTCCATGGCAACTACCTTGAAGCGCCTGTGCGGCTCGATGTCCCCGCAAACCTGGGAACACCCGGCCAGGCAAACAGCCGGGCGGCCGCCAATGCCGCTCCGGCAATCGATGAGGTGGCGCACTCACCGGCCGTGCCTTCCGCCGGTCAAAGCGTGGTGGTCACGGCACGCGCCGAAGATCCGGACGGACTCGCCACGCTTTCACTCCACTACCGGGTGGATCCACTGGGCACGTATGCGTCGCTCGCGATGAATGACCTTGGCGTCTCCGGCGATGCCATCGCGGGTGACGGCATCTTCAGCGCCACCATCCCGGGACAGTCCACCGGCACGCTGGTCGCATTCTTGCTCACCGCTACGGATTCCGCCGGATCACCCGCCCGGGTTTTCCCCTCCAACACGCCGGCCAACTCGCCGCGGATTCGGGAATGCCTCGTGCGCTTTGGCGACGCCACACGCGCCAGCAGTTTCGGCACCTACCGCATGTGGTTCACCGCAGCCGCCACGACGGATTGGGAAACCCGCCGGGCGCTCAGCAACGAACCGGTCGAGGGAACCTTCGTCTACAACGACACCCGTGTGATCCACAACTTCCGCGCCCACTATGCCGGTAGTCCGTTCCACCAGAACTGGACGTCCATCACCGGAGACTGCCACTACACCATGGACATGCCGCTGGACGACAAGCTGCTGGGAACCGACAACTTCAACAAACTGCACGCCCCCGGCAACAATCCGTTCCAGGACAAAACCATGACCCGGGAACAGGCGGGGTTCTGGGTCGCGCGCCAGCTGAAACTGCCATGGCTCTACCGCCGCTATGTGAATGTCTATGTGAACGGCGTGGCCCGGCAGGCGGGAATGCTGATGGAAGACACCCAGGTCCCGGGCAGCGAGTTCATCGAACAATACTGGCGGAATGATGCGGATGGAAACCTCCACAAGGCGAACTTCTGGTGGGAATATTCCAATGTGGCGACGGCCACCGGCACGGAACTCAACGAACAACGGCAACCCGGAACCGAACTCCTGCCATACCTCAATGCGGCCGGGGACCTCCATGCCCCACGCTACCGCTGGAACTGGACGCCAAGGGCCTATGGCGACACCGGCGGCAACGACTTCTCGCCGGTGCTGGACCTGATCGAAGCGGCGAACGCCGGAACCGACATGACCGATCGCATGATGGCCGAGGCCGACATGGAGGAATGGATGCGCATCTGGGCGCTGCGCCATGCCGTGGGCGACCCGGACCACTTCGGCTGTCAGATCGCACAGAACATGTACATGTACAAACCCACTGCGGGCCGATGGGCGCTGATGATCTGGGACATGAACCACCTCTTCGGCAACAACCTGTCCTATGGCCCCGGCCGCGGACTTTTCCCGGACTACAGCGACTACGGCGACGACACCACTCTCACCGCGGTGTATGAAAACCCGACCTTCCGCCGGATGTATCTGCGGGCCCTGAAGGAAATCAGCAACGGCCCATTCCAGGGACCGGAGATCGACCAGTGGCTCGACGTGCGTTTCCAGGCATTCATCGCGGATGGCCTGGGATCCGGGATTCCGGCGATGTCTCCCGACGCCTCGTTCAGCTATTCCGAGTCGAGGTCGAGTGTGTATGACGGCGGAGCAACCGCGAAATTCACCGGCTCGTTCAAGGACTGGCTGGCAGAGGCGCGCACCGGCATTCTGGCGCGCATCGCCCAGGAGGACACGGCGGATTTCGCACTAACCACCCCATCGTCCGTGACCGCCAGCGACAACGTCGTGACCATCACGGGCACCGCCCCGGTCGAACTCGCATCGATGACGATCAACGGCGTGGCCTATCCCGTCACCTGGACGTCGGTGACCGAATGGACGGTCGATGTGGTGGTGGATTCCTCGCCCGCGGCATTCGTCCTGCAGGGACTGGATGTGTATGGAAACCCGCTGGCCGGTGCCACCGCAACCGTCACGGTCACACTGACCGGAAGCGGCCTGGATGCGCCCGGGGATTCCATCGTCATCAATGAAATCCTCTACAACCCGCAGGCACCGGGCGGGGCTTTTGTCGAACTCCACAACCGCTCCACCCATACCACGTTCGACCTCACCGGGTGGCGACTCGACGGCCTGGCCTACACGTTCCCGGCCACGGTGCTCGCACCCGGCGACTTTCTCACCATCGATGGTCTTGACGGCACGCTCGATCCGGATGGCGAGACCCTCACGCTCTACCGTCCGGCCGGCGCCAGTGGCGAAGAAACCGTGGTCGATCAGGTCCGGTACGAAAATGTGGATCCCTGGCCGGTGACCGCCGCCGGAACATCCCTGCAACTGATGGATGCCGCGCAGGACAACCGCCGCGCGGCGCTCTGGGCCGCGGCTTCCGGATTCGCCACACCACCCGATGGCGCAACCCTCATCGACTGGGGCGAAACCTGGAAATACCGGCAGGGCGTCAACCTGGATGGCACGGGCTGGCAGACGAGCGACTACGACGACAGCTCCTGGCCGTCCGGACCGGCGGCATTCGGTCTGGAGGGAGCCACCCTGCCGCATCCGCTGCAGACCCCGTTCACGCTGGGAACCATCACCTACTATTTCCGTAAGACCATCGAGTTCACCGGAGACGCCGGCGCCTCGCTCGTGCTCACAACCATGGTGGACGACGGCCTGGTGGTGTATGTCGACGGAGTGGAAATCCACCGTCTGCGGATGCCCGCGGGCACGCCGACCTATACCACCCAGACGACCTCCTATGTCGACAACGCCACCGAGGAGGGACCGGTCGAGGTGGCCATGAACCTGCAACCGGGCACGCACGTGATCGCCGTCGAACTCCACCAGACGACCACGGCCAGCAGTGACGTCGTCTTCGACATGCGGGTGGCTACCGACTACACGGCACTCGCCGCGGTGGTGGCCACACCGGGCGCAGCCAACAACGTCAGCTACACCAGGGCGGACATTCCCGCACTCTGGCTCAATGAGGTCATGCCCAACCCCACCAGCGGCGTGCCGTGGGTCGAACTCCACAACGCCGGAAGCACCGCGGTCTCGCTGGACGGCCATGCGCTCAGCGACGACTACGCCGACCCGGGGAAATGGCCGGTCACCGCCGGAATCTCGATCCAGCCGGGCGGTTTTCTCCAACTCGAGTTGCCATCCGGCGCACTGGCCGGCGGCAGCGTGGTGCTTTCCCGCGATCTCGCAGGCACCCCGGAAATCATCGACTACCTCAACCATGGCTCGCTCACGGCGGACTGGAGCTATGGCAACCATCCCGATGGCGACCCGTGTTCGCGCATCGCGATGGTTGTGCCGACACCGGGTGCTGCCAATACCAACCAATCCGCACCGCTCGCCGTGCGCATCAACGAATGGATGGCAGACAACAGCTCCACCCTCGCGGACCCGATCGACGGCAACTACGAGGATTGGTTTGAAATCCACAACCCCGGCAACACAGCCGTTGATCTCGGCGGATACTTCCTCACCGACGACCTGACCGCCCCCTATCAGTTCGAAATCCCGTCCAGCGGAAAATACACCGTCCCCGCCCGCGGATTCCTGCTGGTCTGGGCCGACAACGAACCGGAACAAAACGACCTCGACGCCTCCGCCCTGCACGTCAATTTCGCCCTGTCGAAAAACGGCGAAGCCATCGCCCTGATCGCCCCTGACGGCAGCGTGATCGACTCCGTCACGTTCGCTGCCCAGTCACCCGACCAAAGCGAGGGACGGCTCCCGGATGGCGGAGATTCGATTGCGGCCATGACTCCCAGCCCGGGACTGGCGAATCCGGTCGTCAACACGGCACCCGAACTGAATCCCATCGCGGATGGCTGGTTCTACGCCGGAGAATCCATCTCGATCGCGGCATCCGCCACCGATGCCGAAAGCGACTCCCAATCCCTCGCCTATTCACTGGACCCGGGCGCACCGGCAGGCGCGGCCGTCACCCCGGCGGGCGCGTTTTCCTGGATCGTTCCAGCGGACATGCCGCCCTCGGATTGGCAGCCGACCATCCGGGTCACGGATAACGGCACACCGCCGCTCAGCGATACCGTCACCTTCACGCTCCACATCAATGCGCTGCCGGTGGTCGGCAGCAGCGTCACCCCCGGCGGAGACCAGCTCACCCTCCGGATTGAAACCATCCCCGGGCATGACTACTCCCTCTATTACAACGACTCCCTCTCGGAGACCCAATGGCTTCCGCTGGGAAACACCGAACACGGCGACGGCACGCCATTGCAATGGCAAGTCCCGGTCACGGATGCTCCGCAGCGGTTCTACCGGTTCTCCATTGACTAGGGCACCGACTCCTACCCCACTTCCCTGAAGCGCACGCCAAGTTCCTGCTCCATGGACCGGACCTTCTTGAGTTCCCGCTTGTCGATCAGCGTCAGTGAAACGCCCTTCCTTCCCGCACGGGCGGTCCGACCGCTACGATGCGTGTAGTATTCCAGCTGGTCCGGCAGCTGGTGCTGCAGCACGAAGGCGAGCCCCTCCACATCGATTCCCCGCGCCGCCACATCGGTCGAGATCATGAACTGCACCCGCTCCTTCTTGAAGGCGCGCATCGCCTTGTCCCGCTCCTTCTGGGTCAGGTCGCCGTGCAGCACATCCACCGCCAATCCGGCCTTGGTCAGCTGCCGTCCCAGCGAAATCACCCCGGCCTTCGTGCGGCAGAAGATCAAACCGCGCTCCGCCCCCCGCTTCTGCAGGAACCGGGTCACATACTCGAGTTTGTCCCCTCGCTCGCAAATCACATACTGGTGGTCGATGTCGCGGTTGACCACATGCGCCTTGTCGACGGTGACGCGCTTCGCCCCGGCCGACATGCAGCCCTTGATCAGTTCCTCGATCGCCGACGGGAAAGTCGCCGAGAACAACCAGGTGCTCTTCCGCGCCTGGCACAGCCGCAGGATCTTCCGCAGCTCCTCCTTGAAACCCATGCTCAGCATCTCGTCCGCCTCGTCCAGAACCAGGTGCCGCACCCCGTCCAACGACAGGGCCTTGCGCCGCACCAGCTCGAGAATCCTGCCCGGCGTCCCCACCACGATCTGTGTCGGCCGCCGCATCCGCGCCTCCTGCTTCTGGACGTCCTCGCCGCCGCTGATCACCTCGACAAACACCTTCTCGGAATACTTGGTGTAGCGGAAAAGATGCTTGCCGATCTGCTTGGCCAGTTCCCGCGTCGGGGCGATGATCAATCCCTGCACCACCGGCGACTTGGCGTCCATCCTGGTCAACATCGGCAGGCCGAACGCGGCCGTTTTCCCCGTCCCCGTCTGCGCCTGGGCAATCAGGTCCCCCCCGTTTTCCATCAGGAAAGGAATCACCTTTTCCTGGATCTGCGTGGGCCGCTCGATCCCCAACTCCGCAAGGCCCTTGCACAGCGCCTGCGGCACCCCCAACTCTTTGAATCCATCGGACATGCCCACACCTTGCCTGCTGATCCGCCCTTTGCCAACGGCAACTGATCCAAATCCGCAATCTCCACCAAAACGGCCGAATCCCCCCCGGGCGGCCCCACCTAGCCGCCTGCCGCGATGGCTTCCCCGGCGATCCGCGCGGTCGTCCACGCGGCCTGGAAGTTGAAGCCGCCGGTGATCCCGTCGATGTCGAGCACCTCGCCGGCGAAATATAGACCGGGCTGCAGCTTGCTCTCCATCGTTTTGAAATTCACCTCCCGCAGGGAAACTCCACCACAGGTCACGAACTCGTCCTTGTTCATGCTTTTCCCCTGCACCTGATAGCGCGAGTCGGTGACCGCCTCCACCAACGCCCGGCGCTGCGCCTGGGTCAGGTGGGGCCAGCGCAATGTCTCCGCAACCGCCGGACCCACGGCGGTTTCCACAAGCCGCACCCACATCCGGGACGGGATCCCGAACTGCGCGCTGTTGGTCACCAGCCGCTTCGGTGCCTCGACGCGCAACCGGTCGAGACGCTCACCCACGGCGCCGCCGCCAAGGCCGCCCGTCCAGTCGATCCCGACCTCGAACCGGTATTCACGCTCGTGCAGTTCGCGCGCGCCCCAGGCCGAAACCCGGAGGATGCCGGGCCCGCTCAGCCCCCAGTGGGTGACGAGCACCGGCCCTTTCGCCGACAACTTGAGATCCGGAATCGTGACCACCGCGCCGGGAACCGCCAGCCCCTGCAAGCCGTCCAGCCGGGGGTCATGAATCTTGAACGTGAACAACGACGGAGCCGCGGGAACCACGCTGTGGCCGAAACCACCGGCAATGTCCGCACCAATGCGGGAGCGGGTGCCGCCGGTGGTCAGGAGAAACGATTCCGAGCGCACCGTCCGGCCGCTTTCCAACAGAATCTCGAAGCCCCCGTCCTCCCGCCGGCCGACCTGTTTGATGCCGGTTCTCGTCAGCACCTCGACCCCGCAGTCCTCAGCCGCACCAACAAGGCAGTCGATGATGCTCTGCGAGTCGTCCGACTCCGGAAACATGCGCCCGTCGTCCTCGGTCTTGAGCGCGACTCCCCTGCCCTCGAACCAGTCGACGGTGTCCGCCGGCCCCCAGCGGTGGAACGGACCGATGAGCGACTTCGAACCGCGCGGATAGTTCCGCACCAGCTCCTTCGGGTCGAAACACGAATGGGTGGCGTTGCAGCGCCCGCCACCCGAGATCTTCACCTTGCCGAGCACGGCATTCGATTTTTCAAAGATCGCCACCCGCAGCCCCGGAGCCGCCTCGGCGGCGGTGATCGCCCCGAAAAATCCGGCGGCACCACCACCGGCGACGACAAGGTCATACTCTGAAGAGGGTCGGTCTGTTGGCAAACTCATGCGGCGCGCACTCTCAGGCAAATCCCGGCGCAGGACCAGCACGGATCGGCATCCGCCACCCCGGCCCATGCTCCAGACGGCCGCCATGACCGAAATCGCAAATTCCAGCCGTGCTCCGCGCCGGGACGCTTGACCCGCACACCTCCAACCGGATTCACTCACCCCATGGCCGACAAGGAAACCACCTATCAGGATGTGCTCGGAAGAATCGAGGCGCTCGCAGACGGAGAAACCGACCCGATCACCCTCATGTCGACAATCTCCTGCGAGGTTTTCCACGCGTTCGACCACTTCCACTGGGTCGGCTTCTACCGGCTGGTGAATCCGCAAACGCTCAAGGTCGGCCCCTACCAGGGCGGACACGGCTGCCTCACCATCGACATCAACCGCGGCGTCTGCGGCGCCTGCGCGCGTGAAAACGCCACCCAAATCGAAAACGACATCTCGCAAACCACCGACCACATCGCCTGCTCGTCGGAAACCCAGGCCGAAATCGTCCTGCCGGTGCGCGACGCCGACGGCAACGTCACCGCCGTCTTCGACATCGACTCGACCACCCCGAATTGCTTCGACGACACGGACCTCAAGTGGCTCGAAAAAATCACCGCGATGCTGGTTTCCTGACCTCCGGCGGTCACCCCGACATCCAGAGCGGAACCAACATGGATCGGTGCCAACGGCGCGGGCACCTTCAGCGCGTCCATGCCAGGGAACCACTCACTCATGCTGCAGCCGATCTGATCAAGCGGTTCTCCCGAACTTGATCGCCCCGCAAGCCCCCTCTCACGCCCCGGTCCTCCATCGACCATCCCGCATTCCAGCGGCAGGAAATTCCACGGGCGGGACCGCAACCGGCGATCCCGCCCCTTTTTCGTGGCCACCCCCCGGCCCCGCACGGCATGCGCCGCCAAACCCGGACTCGCCAAACACGCCAATTTCCCCCTGAATCAGGCGCTCGTTCATCTCCTTTCCCTTCTTTTTCCATTCGCTTTCCCTTTCCGCTCCTCATGAAATCATGGTTCGCACTCGTCTTGGGCATCAGCTCGCTTTCCGCCTCCGCCCGGGAATTCACCCTCTGGGACGGCACTCGATCCCTGGAAACCGGAACCGACGCGGTCTCATACGGCACCGTCCATGAAGTCGTCTCAACCCGGACGGTCGCCGGCTTCCGCGGCACCCCGGACCCATGGCACGGACCGACAATCAAACTCCTGTCGGACCTCTGGCGGATCAATCTATCCGACTACTCGGAAATCCGCTTCTTCGCACGCACCAGCGAACCCGGCCACCCCCACACCTTCTCGATGAGCGGCTGGTACATGGGCGCTTCCAGTTCCGCCAACATCTCGGACTGGATCGAAAACGCCTCGCTCGATACGGAGTTCCGCGAAGTCATCGTTCCCCTCAGCACCCTGCAGCAGAACGGCTGTTCGCTCGACTCGGTCGAATACCTCCACTTCGGCAACGGCGAAGCCAACCACACCATCGACATTCACCAGATCGAAGCGGTCAAGGACGACGGCGAAGCCCTGGTCCTCTGGACGGCCGAAAGCGACGAAGGCCTGCAATACGGCACCCTCGCCGAGTTCGACGTCGTCGACGGATCGTCGTTTGTCTTCGCAGGCCAGCCCGACCCATGGCACGCCCCGACCGTCACCCTGCAGCAGGACGCCTGGCGCATCGATCTCAATGACTACGCATGCGTCGCATTCGACGTCCGCCTCTCTGAGGCCGGCCACTCCCACGGTTTCTCCGTCGGCGGATGGTACATCGGCACCAGCGGTCTAGTCGACATCGCTGCCTGCATCGACGGCGGCGTGCTCGACACCGAATGGCGCACCGCTCAAATCCCCGTCGACACCCTGCGCGGGTCGGGCTCCCTGCACGCCGTGGAATACCTCTATTTCGGCAACGCCGAGGCCAACCACCAGATCGAAATCCGCGACGTCCGGGCGGTCCCCTACGCGGCCCCGGAACTCGTCGTCGATTCCCTGGAAATCGCCACCAACGTCGGCAAAGCAACCACCCTGGCCGCCACCACCGACGCCGACACCATCAACTGGCAGCTCATCTCCCAGCAGGAGTCCGCGACCATCGCCGACCCGGACGCCCCGGCCACCACCGTGACGTTTTCCCAACCGGGCACCTACCAGATCCTCGTCACCGCCGGCAATTCCCGCGAGACCACCACGCAAACCATCCAGGTCCACGTCTACGCGGCAACCCTCCTCAGCCAACTCGCAGGAAACTTCCCCCTCTCCACCCCGGACACCAACGGCATCGAGCAGCTGATGGTCCTCTCAAACCAGTGCCTGATCGTCATCACCGACCCCCAGGAGAAAATTGTCGCGGCCATGGACGCGTTGACCGCCGGCAGCTACTCGGACGTGATCGCGCAAACCCAGGCCGCGCTCGCAAACAACCGGACATCCGACTACTGGACGCTCACCCAACAACTCGAGGAAATGCGCTGGCAACACTGGCCCGACGCCCGGCTGAACGCCGGCGAACTCGCGCTGAAGTCGCCGTCAACCTACGCCGTCACCAGCGACTCGGATGACAACTACGCCCAGCCGAAATCCCCCGCACAAGCCACCACCTCGCTGGTCTCGGCGGACTGCGGCATCGCCCCCGGATACGACTCCGTCCGCTACGGCGTCTATTCCTATCTGATCCTGCCGGACGCCATGCAGAACGGCTCCCGCTACACCATCACCCTCGATGACGGCCGCAGCGTCTCATTCACCTACGACGAAAACACAACCCTCGCGCGCAGCATCAAAATCAACCAGTTCGGCTACCAACCCGGCCGGAATTCCAATTTCGCCTACGTCGGCGCCTACCTGCAGGACCTCGGCCCACTCGACCTCTCCCACATCGACCGCTTCGAGGTCGTCGACACCATCACCGGAACCACCGCCTGGTCCGGCTCCATCGCCGACGGCCGCCTCGCCCTCCGCGACGCCATGTCCCGCATGGATTCACACTCCAACGACGGCGGCGATGTCCGCCCGTACAAAACCGGTGAAACCCTCTATCAACTCGACCTGAGCGGACTGGTCACCCCCGGAACCTACTTCATCCGCATCCCCGGCGTCGGCCGCTCCTGGCCGTTCAAGGTGAATGCCGACGTCTTCGCCGAGGCCTTCTACACCGCCGTCCGGGGCCTCTATCACCAGCGCGCGTCATTCGCCCTCGCCGAACCCTGCACCGCCTGGACCCGCGACCGCTTCCACACCGCGCCCGTCTACGAATCCGAAATGGTCCCCTACTGGGCGGACTCCACCAAAGCCACCCTCACCTCCACCGGCGCCACCACCGGCTGGCCCCGCTTCGACATCATCGGCGCAACCACCGACACCTCCAGCCAAACCGAAAACGTCGTCGGCGGATGGTACGACGCCGCCGACTACGACCGCAACCTCTACCACTACAACCTCGTCTTCGACCTCCTCAAACTCCACGAACTCAACCCGGGGAAATTCACCGACGGCCAACTCAACATCCCCGAGTCCGGCAACGGCATCCCCGACATCCTCGACGAAGCCGAATTCGGCCTCCGCGTCTGGAAACACAGCCAGCGGGCGGACGGCGGCGTCGCCGGCATCCTCGAAACCAACACCCACCCGTCCATCGACGATGAATCCGTGCTCTGGTCATTCTCACGCAGATCCCGCTGGTCCAGCCTGATCTACGCCGCCGCCGCCGCGGAACTCGCACTCGCCGTCTCACCCTACGACTCGGAAATGGCCGACACATACCAGCAGTCCGCCCTGCTCGCCTATCAGTTCGGCACGGACACCACCAACACCCTCGCCAACCTCACCGTCAACGCCGCCGCAAACCGCGGAACCGGCGACCCCTACACCCTCGAGTTCTCCGAGACCGACGACCACTCGGACAAGTTCATCGCCATGGCCAAGGCCCGCCTCTTCCTGCTCACCGACGATGATTCCTACCTCGACGGCCTCGCCGACCTGCTCGCCGACGCCCCCTCGCCCTACGGCTGGCCGCTCTCCATCCGCGACTTCTCCCCGTGGCTCTACTTCGACATCCTCACCCACCCGCAACTCGCCGCCACCCTCCCGGCCGACACCGCCAACCGCCTCAAGACCGCCTACCTCAGCCCGGCCGATGACTTCGCCGACCTCGCCGACTCCATGCCCTACCGGATGACCTGGCCGCCCCATCAGGACTTCTGGATGAGCTGGGGCGAAAGCGATGTCACCAACCGCAGCAAGGCAATGCTCATCGCAAACGCGATCGAACCCGACCCACTCTACCTCCAGGCCTCCCGCTCCAACGTCGACTACATGTTCGGCGCCAACCCCATGGGCATGAGCTGGACCACCGGCATCGGCTACTCCTACCCGGTCGCCATCCAGCACGAAAGCAGCGACGAAGACGACATCCTCGACCCCTACCCCGGAATCACCCTCTACGGAAACACCTCGAACCACGCCTTCCCGGAACTCAAATCACGGATCTGGAAATACCCCACCACCCTCGGTTCCGACGGCGAACCGCTCTTCGACAGCGAAAACCCGGACGACTGGCAGGAATTCCACACCCTCCCGGATTCCTACCCGGTCTTCCGCCGCTGGGCCGCTCACCCGTACCTCAATGTCGCCCAAAACGAGTTCACCATCCATGAAACGATGTCCTCCACCATCTTCTCGCTCGGCATGCTGATGGATTCCGGCTGGACACCGGACGCCAACCTCATCCACCGCGGACCGACCCCCGCCGAAGAACTCTTCGGCTACTGGTATCTCCCGTAATCCACCCCGGCCATCCGGCCAACCCGGCCATCCGGCCGCATCGTGCCGACTTACACCGACGACAACGCGCCCAGTCGATCCCGCGACGAATTTCTCACCACCAACTCACCCTTGAGCGTCACGTGGAGCGTCGGACTGTCGGGAAACCGGATGCGGCTGATCATGATCTGCGTGGCGGCTTTGCCAATGTCACGGCACGGCTGACGGTAGCTGGAAAGCGGAACACTCAGCAACGACGCATACTTCACATCGTCGAATCCACACACCTGCATCGAATCCGGAATCTCCACTCCCAAATCGATCAACTCCCGCAGCAGCGGCGCGGCGGTCGCATCATTCGCGCAAACCACCCCGTCCACCTTCTTGTCCTTCAGCTCCCTCGCCGCCCTTTCCGGATGCTGCGGATCGAAAGCCACATCGCGCAGCGTGTTCGACCGCCTGCCACTCTGCCGCAGCGCCTCGATGATGCCAATCCGCCGCAGCTGCACGGTCATCGCCGGATTCTCCGCCGCGGTAAACGCCAGCCGCTCGCAGCCGTTCTCCAACAGGTGGTTGGCCATCACGAAGCCGGCCTCGATGTTGTCGATCCCGATCAGGTCATACGGCGTCTGCCGCGGCCACGCATACACGTCGCGGTCCAGCAGAACCACCTGAATCCCGTTGCGCTTCAGCCGCTCGATGATCCCGAGATTGAACTCCTGCTGCCCCTCGATGTGCTCGACCGGAGCGAAAAACACCCCCAGCACCTTGGCATCGATCAACTGCGTCGCCAGTGACTCCGCCAGCATCTGCGGAGCCTGGTCCAGATTCGGCTCGGTCGGCTGAACAATCCGCATCCCCGAATCCCGCGCCGCCTCGGCGATGCCCGCGCAAATCGGACCGAAAATCTCAGTCTCCCGAATCTGCGGAACCAGAAACCCCGCCGTCAGCATGGACTTGTCCGGCGCCAATACCTGCGTCCCGAATCCCGCCCGCCGCCGCACCAGCTTCTCATCCCCCAGCATCTTCAGCGCCTTGGAGATCGTCGGCCGGGAAACTCCGAACTGCTCGACCAGCTCGTGCTCGGTCGGCAGCAGGTCTCCCGGCTTGTAGGTCTGATCCCGAATTAAAAAACGTATTTTTTCGTAGATTTGCAAGTATGCTGGTTTTGAGCGCTTCATGGATTATTTGTAATGTAATTGTAAGTTTTTCTGCAAGCATTTCCCTCTCAAACTTATTTACATATCGTCCTTTTCTGCAAACATGTCGATCACCAAGTCACAAAACCCAACCCAAAACCCCCAACCATGCACTCAAGCAAATCCTTCAAAATCGCCGGCATCGGCGAGTTGCTTTGGGACGTATTCCCCACCCAAAAACGCCTTGGCGGCGCTCCCGCCAACTTCGCATACCACTGCAACCGCCTCGGCGCGGAAGCCTACCCGGTGAGCTGCGTCGGTGACGACCCGCTCGGAACCGAAATCCGCCGGCAATTGCGCGACACCAAGGTCTCCGACCGCTACGTCTTCGAATGCGCCACCCACCCGACCGGCACCGTCGACGTGGTGCTCGAATCCGGCAAGCCGACCTATCAGATCCATCAGGACGTCGCATGGGACCACATCCCCTACACCCCACCGCTCGAAGCCCTCGCAAGCACTCTGGACGCCGCCTGTTTCGGCTCCCTCTCCCAGCGCTCCTGCACCTCACGCGCCACCATCCACTCGATCCTCCGCCACATGCCGGAATCCTCGCTGCGCATCTTCGATGTCAACCTGCGCCAGAATTTCTTCTCAAAAACCATCATCGAGGAATCACTCGAACTCGCCACCGCCCTCAAACTCAGCGACGAGGAACTCCCGGTGCTCGCCGGATTCTTCAACCTCAGCGGGGACACCGCCGCCCAACTCGACCAACTGCTCCGCAAGTTCCAACTCGACCTGATAGCCTACACCCGGGGCCCGGACGGCAGCATGCTCCACGGCACCCGCGGATCCGACGACTTCCCGGGCTGTGACGGGTTGGCCGTGGATTCCGTGGGTGCCGGCGACTCCTTCACCGCCGCCCTCTGCATGGCCACCCTCCGCGGCTGGCCGCTGCCCGCCGTCAACCGCTTCGCCAACGAAGTCGCCACCTTCGTCTGCTCGCAAAAAGGCGCCACCCCGGTCCTGCCCGAACATTTTCTGAATTATGATGCTAAAATAAACCAATAGGAAAAACCCATGAAACCCGAAACCCAAAACCTCAGCCGGGTCAGCCCCGAACAGCTGCCCATCGCAAAACACAAGCTCCACGGTTGGACGCACTTCCTCGGCCTCTATGCCGGTGAACACGTCGCCGCCACCGAATTCGTCATCGGCGCCACCTTCGTCGCACTCGGCGCCAAAACCATGGACATCCTGATCGGCCTGCTGATCGGCAACATCCTCGCCATCCTCAGCTGGACCTTGATCACCTCGCCCATCGCCATCGAAACCCGCCTGAGCCTCTACACCTATCTCAACAAGATCGCCGGCGACAACATGACCAAGCTCTACAACTGGGCCAACGTCATCATCTTCACCGTGATCTCCGCGGCCATGATCACCGTCTCGTCAACCGCGGTCCGGCTCCTCTTCAACATCCCCGCCCAGCTCAACATGTACCCCACCAACCCGTGGTTCGTACTCGTCGTGCTCGGCGTCGGACTCATCGTCGTGTTCGTCGCCATGTATGGCTTCAACGCCGTCTCCGACTTCTCCGGCATCTGCGCCCCGTGGCTCTTCGTCATGTTCACCAGCGGCGCCCTCGTCCTCATGCCCGCCCTCGCCAACTCGGTGATCGGCACCACCACCCTCTCCAGCTTCGGCGACTTCATGACCATCGGCAGCCAGTCGATCTGGACCGGAACCAACGCTGCGGGACAACCGGGCATCGGAGTCATGGAGGTCATCGGCTTCGCCTGGGCCGCCAACACCATCACCCACTTCGGCCTCATCGACATGGCCCTCTTCCGCTACGCGAAAAAGAAATCCTACGGCCTCTGCACCAGCTCCGGCATGCTCTTCGGCCACTACATCGCCTGGATCGCCGCCGGCATCATGGGCGCCGGAACCGCCGTGCTCCTCAAGAAATCCATCGTCGACCTCGACCCCGGCGACGTCGCCTACTACGCGCTCGGCCTGTCCGGCTTCGTCATCGTCATCGTCGCCGGCTGGACCACCGCCAACGCCAACCTCTACCGCGCCGGCCTCGCCGCCCAGGCGATCTTCCACAACCACTCGCGCAGACAGACCACCCTCGCCGTCGGCATCGTCACCGTCATCGTCGCCTGCTTCCCGTTCGTCTTCACCAAGATGCTCCCCATGCTCACCTACGCCGGCCTGCTGGTCGTCCCCGTCGGCGGCATCGTCTTCGCCGAACACGTCATCTTCCCGAAGATCGGCTTCACCCGCTACTGGGCGAAATACCGCAAGCTCACCCACAGCACGCCCGCCATCGCCTCCTGGATCGCCGGCCTGGTCTTCGGTTTCGTCCTCAATGCCATCAACATCATCCCGTTCTACTACCTGTTCCTGCCGACCTGGATCTTCACCATCGTCCTCTACACCGTGATGGCCAAACAATACGGCGCCGCGGAGAAATACCCCGAGGAGGAAGCCGCCATGATCGCCTTCGACAAGGAAGTGGAAGCATACCAGCAAAAACAGGCCGCCCTCGTGCCGGAACCCGTCAAGGACACATCGCACTTCACCCGCGGCCTGCGCGCCATCGCCCTGGTCTGCCTCGCCGTCACCATGGTCCTCGCCTGCATCGTCATGTGGGGAAGCCCGGACATGGCAAGCTACGAGACCAACCGTGACCTCTTCTACCAATACGGATTCCTCTGCACCATCGGCTACTTCGCCTGCGCCTACTGGGCCATGCGCCGCCAGAAGGCACTGACCGGAGAACCCATCGCTGAAGTCGTCATGTCCTGAGACATCCATCCCCAAAACCCAAACTCATCGCAAAACCCGCCATGAAACAATCAACCGCACTCAACCAGAAAAACCTCCCCCTGCTCGGGGAACACACCCGCGTGCCGTCCTACGACCGCTCCAAAGTCACCGCCGGCATCGTCCACATCGGCGTCGGCGGCTTCCACCGCTCCCATGAAGCGTGGTACACCAACGCCCTCATGGAACAAACCGGCGACCTCAATTGGGGCATCTGCGGCGTCGGCCTGCGCGAGTCCGACCACAAGATGCGCGACGTCCTCAAGGCCCAGGACTACCTCTACAACCTGATCGTCAAACACCCGGACGGAACCGTCGAAAACCACGTCATCGGCTCGATCGTCGACTTCATGCTCAGCGTCGAAAACCCGATGGCCGTGATCGACAGAATGGCCCACGAAGACACCAGAATCGTCTCCCTCACCATCACCGAAGGCGGCTACAACTTCCACCCCGTCACCGGGGAATTCGTCTTCGACAACCCGGACGTCAAACACGACCTCGCCAACCCCGACAGCCCGCGGCTCGTCTTCGGATTCCTCACCGCAGCCCTCCGGAAACGCCGCTCCGCCGGCCTCCCGCCATTCACCGTGCAGTCATGCGACAACATCCAGCACAACGGCGACATGACCCGCGACATGCTGCTCGCCTTCGCCGGCAGACAAGACCCCGAACTCGCCGCCTGGATCGAACAAAACGTCTGTTTCCCCAATGCCATGGTCGACCGCATCACCCCGGTCACCACACCCAAGGACATCGAGTTCCTCCGCAAGGAGTTCCGCATCCGCGGCGCATGGCCCGTCACCTGCGAGCCATTCTGCCAGTGGGTCATCGAGGACCGCTTCTCCAACGGCCGCCCCGCATGGGAAACCGTCGGCGCCCAGTTCGTCCCCGACGTCACCCCCTACGAGAAAATGAAAATCCGCCTGCTCAACGCCGGCCACTCGGTGCTCGGACTGCTCGGATCCATCCACGGCCACCAGACCATCGACGGCGCCGTCAGCGACCCGCTCTTCGCCAAATACCTCCGCGCCTTCATGGACAAGGAAGCCACCCCGGTGCTCGACGAAGTCGAGGGCATCGACCTCGAGGCCTACAAGGACAGCCTCATCGAGCGCTTCGGAAACCCCAACATCAAGGACAACCTCGCCCGGATCTGCCTCGAAAGCTCCGCCAAACTGCCCAAGTTCCTCATCTCCACCATCCGCGAAAACCTCGCCACCGGCGGCAGCATCAAGTTCGCCACCCTCGTCATCGCCGCATGGTGCTACTACTCCGACAAGGGCCTCAGCCGCCACGGCGTGGAACTCGACATCGTCGATGAAATGAAGGACGAACTCCACCTCGCCGCCATGGGCACCGAGGACGACGTCCTCTCGTTCCTCCGGATCGAACCAATCTTCGGCGACCTCGTCGAAAACCCGCGCTTCACCACCCTCTACGCCGAATCCGTCGAGGCCCTCTACCGGGACCCGGACATCGAACGGCTGATGCAGAAAACCCTCGGGGACAAGCCCCCCGTCCACAGCACCCTGTCCTGAAACCCAAACCCAAACCCAAACCGATACCCAACGTGAAAAACCTGATTACTATCGCTATCGTATCCACTGCCGGCGCCGCGCTCGCCCAGCAGCCTTGGTATGAATGGGACAAGCTCACCGGCGACTGGGGCGGTGCCCGCACCAGCCTCGAAGACACCGGCGTCACCCCGTTCCTCTACTACGACTCGATCATCGCCTCCAACGTCTCCGGCGGCATCAGCACCGGCGGCGAGTTCGCCGGCCAGATCTACGCCGGCGCCGACCTCGACCTCGAAAAACTCGTCGGCTGGCAGGGCGCCATGCTCAAGGTCTCCATGGTCGACCGCCACGGCGACAGCGTCTCCAACGAAGTCGGCGGCATCTACGACCCGATGTGCATCTACGGCGGCCAGGTCACCTACCTCTACCAGCTATTCATCGAACAACAGATCGGCGACGCCTGGTCGCTCAAATTCGGCCGGGTCTCCGCCGACAACGACTTCGCCAAATCCCCGCTCTACGGCTACTCGCTGAGCACCGCCATCAACGGCCCGATCCGCGCCACCCTGCTGGAGAACAGCCTCACCTCGTTCCCCTACGCCGTGTGGGGCGCCCGCCTGAAATACCAGCCCTGCGAGGAACACCAGTTCCAGCTCGGCGCCTATCAGATAGGTGACAGCATGTGGGACTACACCGAACACGGAACCGACTTCAGCTTCCGCAGCGACGACGGCGTCTCGCTCATCGCCCAATACGACTGGCGTCCCGACTTCAACGGCCGCGACGCCCGCGTCTTCGCCGGAGTCATCAACTCGTTCTTCGACTTCACCGACTTCGACGGCGTCGGCGAAACCGACCACCTCTTCCGCGCCTACATCCACGGCGAGGTGGAAATCATCGACGACCTCACCCTCTTCGGCATGGCCACCTGGTCGCCGCACGACGAGGTCGCCAAGACCCCCGTCCAGCTCAGCTGCGGCGCCAACATCAAGGGCCTCATCCCCGGCCGTGAAAACGACCACACCATGGCCTTCATCACCTACGGCTCGATCAGCGGCGACTACGCCGACTCGGTCGGCGCGGACCTCGACTACGAAATGGTCTACGAGCTCGGCCACCGCGTCCAGCTCACGCCCGCATTCTACGTCCAGCCGTCCGTGCAATACGTCCAGCGCCCCGGCGGCTCCGGCGACATCGACGATGCCGTCGTGCTCGGCGCATGGGTGGGCGCCGCATTCTAACACCAACTTTCAACGCACCGCGTTGACCAGCGAAGGTCTCAATCCTCTGGGGGGGGGGATTGGGGCCTTCGTAACGTACCGCCATCACGCCCGGACACCCGCCCACCCGATCACACAGCAACTTTTCCGGCGCCAGCGGGTTTCCTCATCAATGCGCCGATTGGTCAGCCCCCTGCTTTTCGCCGTTTTCGCCGGTTTCTGCATCCAGCCGGCGCGCGCGCAGCTGCCCGTCACCACCCTGCCTGCCGATGCCGCGCCGGACACCCCGGGATGGCACGAGAAATCCATCGATCACGACGGCCTCACCCGCTGGTTCCTCGTCTACCTGCCCGAGGACATGCCCGCCCGCGCGCCCGCCGTCGTCCTGCTCCACGGCGGAACCGGCGGCATGCGCGCGATCTTCAACGACAACCAATCGACCACCCGCGAGTGGCCCTACCTCGCCGAACGCGAGAAATTCATCCTCATCGTGCCCAACGGCGTCAACCCGGACACCGGTGACACCACCGGCGACCAGCAGAACTGGAACGACCTCCGCGAACCGGGCAGCGACCGGGATTCGGACGCCGACGACGTCGGCTTCCTCCGCAAACTCGTCAATCACGCCGTCACCGGGCTCAACGCCGACCCGCTCCGGGTCTATTTCACCGGCTCGTCCAACGGCGGCACGATGACCATGCGCATGGCGATGGAAGCGGCCGGGAGGATCGCCGCGGCAGCCATCGCAATCTCCAACCTCCCGGAATACGACGGCTTCTACTCGGAACCCGCGCGCCCGGTGCCCTTCATGTTCTGCAACGGCACCGAAGACCCGCTGATGACCTACGAAGGCTCCCCCGGATCCCTCCTCTCCGCCGCCACAACCGCGGCCTGGTGGATCGAACGCAACAACGCCAGCCCGACCGCGGCGGAAGACATCCTCCTCGCCGACCTCGACCCGTCCGACGACTGCCTCATCCGCCGCCGGAACCATCCCGCCCTGCCCGGCGGAGCGCCGGTCGCCATCCTCACCGTCGAGGGCGGCGGGCACGTCACCCCGTCCATCAACCACCACATTCCCCAAACCACCCTCATCCTCCGCCTGATCGGCCGCCAGTGCCACGATGTCGAAACCGCGGAAGTCCAGTGGGAGTTTCTCAGCCGCTTCTCGGTCGCCCTCGCCCCCCGGCTCGACGTCGCACCATCCCCATCCGCTCCCGCCGGAACCACCGCGTTTCAACTCAAACTCAGCGGCGGCCACCCGGGCGGCCACGCCGTGCTCGAATCCTCGGCCAGGCCCGGTGCGTCAGCGTGGACGGAAATCGACGCGGTCACGCTCGACGACCTCGGCGCAGCCACCATCGAGTGGCTGCCGCAGTCCGGACCCGCCGCCTTCGTCAGGGCCGGATCCCACCCGCAGGACGACTCAGCCCCATGACCCGCGCATCGGCACGGGGCGAACCCCGGTGCCTCTGATCAACCGCGCACCAAACGCGCCGCGAGCTCCGCGGGTCCGGGCCGGCGGGAAACATCCGCTCAGCGGATCTGCTCCAGCATCCACGGCAGAAGCTCTTCCACTTTCATCCGCGTCTGCTGCATCGAGTCGCGCTCGCGCACGGTCACGGTGCCTTTGAGTTCCTCACCGTTTTCACCGATGGTGTCAAAGTCGACGGTCACGCAATACGGCGTCCCCACTTCGTCCTGGCGGCGGTAGCGGCGCCCGACGGCTCCGGACTCGTCATAGAAGACCGTCATCCACGGCTGCAGCGTTTTCTGGATCTCCTTCGCGATGCGCACCTGCTCCTCGTTTTTCTTGAGCAGCGGGAAAATCCCCACCTTGATCGGCGCCACCTTCGGTGAAAAATGCATCACCGTGCGGGTCTCGGTCTTGCCCTTCTCATTGGTGATTTCCTCTTCGTCGAATGCCTCGCAGATGAGTGCCAGCACCGTGCGGTCGCATCCGGCGGACGGCTCGACCACGTGCGGCAGGAAGCGCTCTTTCGTTTCCTCGTCGAAATACTCCAACTGGCGCCCGGACCCTTCCTGGTGCACGCCGAGGTCGTAATCGGTCCGGTAGGCCACGCCTTCCAGCTCCTGAATGCCAAACGGAAACTCGTATTCGATGTCGTAGGTCTTCTTCGAGTAAAACGCCCGCTCGCCGTCCGGCACGTCGAGAATGTGCAGCTTCTCGCGCGGAATGCCGATCTCCTCGTAGAAACAAAGACGCGCCTCGAGCCACTCGTCGGTCAACCGCATGCCGTCGTCCGGATGACAGAAATACTCGATCTCCATTTGCTCGAACTCTCGGCTGCGGAACGTGTAGTTGCGCGGGTTGATCTCGTTGCGGAACGACTTGCCGACCTGCGCGATGCCGAACGGCAGCTTGATCCGGTTCGAGTCGTGGATGTTCTTGTATTGCACGAAAATCGACTGCGCGGTCTCCGGACGCAGAAACGCGATCGCATTCGGATCATTGTCATCCGCGGACGCACCCATCTTCGTCTGGAACATCAGGTTGAAATCCTTCGCCTCCGTCAGCAGCGAACCGTTCTCCGGATTGAAGCGCGTCGTGCCCTTCACCTCCTCCTGGCGGTCCTCGATCAGCTCGAGCACCTTCGGCGAGACCTTCTTGTCCGGCATGAACTGCGCGTAATACTGCCGCGCCACCTTCTTCGCCGATGCCGGGTCCTTGCCCTCGGCCACCAACACCGCAAACTCGCGCGCCGTGCTCCAGCCGTCCGCCATCTTCGCACCGGAATACCACACCGCCGTGCCATCCTGCTCCGGCACCTGGTCGGCGCGCAACCGCGCCTTGGACAGCAGACAGTCGGCCATCGGGTCGCTGAATCCATCAAGGTGGCCGGACGACTTCAGCACCTGCTGCATCGTCAAAATCGAGCCGTCCATGCCGAGCACGTCGTCGCGCTCCTGCACGGTCTTGCGCCACCAATAGTCCTTCAGGTTGCGCTTCAGCTCCACCCCCAGCGGACCGTAGTCCCAGCAACCGTTCAATCCGCCATACAGCTCACCTGCTTGGAAAATCAGGCCGCGCCGTTTGCACAGCGACACGATTTTCTCCATACGAACGGGATCGGTTACGTCTTTATTTGCCATGGGATTCAGTAGATTGGGCGCGGATGGAAACAGGACCGCGCCCCGTCGGCAAGACGGGAATGGCCTCCCGCCTACCGAATCACCGAAAGCAGATACGAAATCGACACCAGCGCGCTGTAGAACAGAACGACCCCGCCATACAGCAACACCACTGCCCAGCCGCCGCGGTTGGTATCGCAATGGACGATCCCGGAAAAGACCGCGAAAACATGGGTGAACGTCACCGTAACCCAAAAAATATACCCGTTGAAGAACAGCGGCGAAAGCCAGACGCACAACAATCCCAGCACCGCCATCCCCAGCGCCAGCGCCCCCCAAACGTCCCCCGGTTTCCGCTTCTCCCGCCCATGCTCGGAACCCCGGACTAATTTCCCGGTCAGCAACGGACCTTCCGGGCACAACAGCGTCTTGGTCCCCGGCAGCGGTTCGTCACGAACAGGAATCGGCCGGCGGACTCCGACTTTCGGAATCCCTTCCATGTTGCCGGGTCCCCGGAGTTTCCGGTGAGGTGCCAGTAGCCTTTCCATGGCGCATAAACTGCCATGAAAACCCGCCCGGCATCCATTACAACCCCGGTTCCGCTTTGGAAAACAACCCTCCGCAGCCCCACCCTGCGCGATCGCGGTATTCTCCTGTGGCCGGAAATGGGATACTCTTCATTTGTCGCCGCAAGAAAGCCCCCCCCAGGCCCACCGCAGTGACAATCCCCCCGAAAAGACACATCCCCCCACACGTCGAATGCCGGCGGAACCCAAAGCGCTCTCCCCCCCCCGGAATCATGAGCCACGGCTTCCGCCGGTTTTGGTTTCCACGCTCAACGGACCGTCACCCCGCCGAATCCATAAGCATCATTTTTCAAGTCATAACAAGAATTACGCAATGCCGTGATTCTCCCGCGCCGAATTCCGGGATACATTGCCTCCCGTAGTCGACGACTTCTCAGGTCGACCGGCCCCAGTGGCACCAAATACCCCCCCGAAAAACAATACAACCGACGGAACCCAACGCTCTTCGATCACTCGAAAGCCATGGTTTCCGTCGGTTTTATTTTTACCTGCGGCCCGGATCTCCCGGCCCCCAACCGTCCCGTCCTACTTGACCGCAATCACCCGGCTCGCGGACAACGCGAATTGATCGGGATCATACATCGACTCCACTTTCGCCTGCGGCACCACGACCTTTCCAGCCAACGTGCACCGCGCCAGATAGCTCACCTCATAGGTGCCCTTGTTCCACACGTGATCGAGGAAAAACACCGCCCGGTCATCGCGCAGCTCCGAATGGCTGACATGCCAGTCATGCTCGGACGTCGGCACATGCATTGCGCTGCTCTGGCTCGCAAAATCGCTGTTCACGGTCTCGAAAACACTGGGCAGCGGATCCTCAATCACCAAATAGCGGCTGCCGTCCTTCGGCAGGGTCACCCTCAGGGTCACCCGGATCAAGTCTCCCACCTTCGGCTCCGTCATCGGCTCCCTCGTGCCGTCCGGCTTCACAAGCTCATACAGCCGGTCCACCGACAGACCGTTCTTCGCCACCGGCTTCAGCGGCGCGACCGGCGGCTTGGCCGCCAACCGCATCCTCACGAATGCGCTGTGGTCGGAGGAAACCGCCAGCTTCATGTTTGGCCCCACTTTCAGCGAAACCACCGCCGTCGGGTTCTCCGCGGAAAGCTGGATCGCCTTGGCCCCGTCATGCGTCTCCAGCTGGATCGCCACCGACTCCGAACGACTCTCGTCGGCAGCCGCAACCATCCCCATGGCAACCAGCGACCACCCGTTCATCCAGGTCGTATGCCAGTGTCCGTATGGATTGCGGTCCCGGAACATCCGCTCAAGCACCTCCGCAGCCTCGGGACCGTCCGGATCGATCAATGTCCACGCCATCAACTCAAGCGCCCGGTCCGGTTGATACCGCATCCACGTTTGTTCCCCATCGGCGGGCGGAACACGGGACGTCAGCACATCCCGCGCCACCGCCAGATTCGCCGCGTGATTGCCCTCTCCGGAACCGGCAATCGCCACCGCCAGCATCGCCCGTGATGAGGCCGTCAGGTCCGGCAACCGGTCGATCATCGCATTCTGATAGGAAGTCTGCGGTTCCCCCGCCATCGACAGCACCATCAGGGTCCGGGCGTGGATTTCCAGATGACTCTTCGACGCTTCCTTGGCCAGCCCGCGCAGGCTTTTCACCAGATACTGGGTCAGCGACTTCATCGCCGCATCGGGAACGACCGCACCCTCGTTGGACGCGAGCACCAGCCCCATCCCCGCATACGGCGTCGCCCAGTCGCAGGTGTCCCGACTATCCGGCCAGTAGCCGAACGACCCGTCATTGCGCTGCATCGCAAGCAAGCGGTCGGCGCCGGTCTGGATCGCCGCCTTCACCTTCTGCTCCGAAACCCCGCCGAATCCCGGCACGTAGTCCCGCAATTCGTCCACCGCGCACCAGGGAATCAACGATGACGTCGTCTGCTCCACACAGCCATAGGGGTATTTCAACAGATAATCCACCGCCCCCGCAGCCTCGGCCAGCTGCGACCGGGAAAACTCGAGATCCAGCGACCCCCGGCCATCCAGCAGATTGCCGTCCAACATCGCCCGGAGATCCTTCGCCACGCCCGGCTCGTTCATCCTCACGAACTTCACCTGCCTCAGCAACGGCATCGGATAGACGGATTCGATCCGCGTCTCCACCGCGTCGGACAAGCGCTTCGTCAGCTCCGGAGTCAGCTCCTGCCGCCTCAGGGAAACCGGAACCGCCGTCCACGAAAACACCGCCTCGCCGGTCCCCTCCACCGTCACCGGAAACCTCACCACCGTGGACTTCCCGGCATCCAGAGACACCCTCGCCACCGTTTCTCCAAGCGCCCTGCAGACCGGACTCCCGTCCGCCGCGTGGGCCTTGAACACCACCTCCCATTCGCCGTCATGCCCGGACGCGTTCTGCACCAGCACCTGCGGCGTCACCTCGTCGGTCTGGTGGACGAAACGCGGCGCCTTCGGCTCGAGCATCAAGTCCTTCTTCGCCACCACCGATGACTCGCCATGCCCGAACCTCGCATCGCCATGCACCACCACCGCAATCACCCGGTAGCGGGTCAGCGTGTCGGGCAGCGTGAACCGATGCGCGAAGTTCCCCTGCGAATCCGTCTCCAACGCCGGCGCCCACGTCGCGCACGGATCGAAGTTCTTGCGCATCATCGCGGCCAGCTCGGCTTCACCTCCGCCACCGCCGATAAACATCCCCTTGTTATGGAAATACTGCTCGTCCGGATTCTCCGGAACAAACGATGTGAACGACGTCCCCGCACGCACCTCCAGCAACCGCGGATCATAAAACTCGTCCATCGGCCTCGGCGTCCGGTAGCCCATCACCGCCAGGGTCCCCTCATCCTCCGCATACAGCGTCACCTCGGCACCCACCGCCGGCGAACCGTCCGCCAGCTTCACCGACCCCGTCACCTCGATCTCCTCGCCCGGCCGGTAGCTCTCCGATCCGGGGTCCAGCTCCACCGCCAGCCGGTCCCGCCGGTTCTCCACGGTCAACTCGCAATACCCCAGCCGCAGCTGCGGTGCCTTGAACTCCCGCGCCGACTCCGCCGCCCCCTTCACCACCAGCACGGAAACAAACGCGTTCGGCGCGTCGTCGTCCGTCAGCGGGATCTCGATCACCGGATCATCCGCCTTCAGCTCCACCCGGAAACTCCGCAGGACCTTCTCCCGCTCCACCGTCACCAGCGCCGTGCCCTCGATCGGGGAAAGCACCAGCACCCGCGCCGTTTCACCCGGCTGATAGAGCCTCTTCTCCGCCACCAGTTTCACCCGGATCCCGTCCTCATACTGCCACGGATACTCGTCCGTGCCATACACGTGGAACCGGCTCACCGTCGCAAACTTCCGCCCGTCGGCGTCCGTCCCGCTCAGCGTCAGGAAATGCAGCCCCGTCGCCTCCGGCTTCACCACGATCTCCTGCCCGCCCCCGGCGGACAACTGCGGCTCCAGCATGAACTGCGACTCGTTCACCAATTCCTCGACCACATCATTGCGCGTCGTCGTCGCACCACTCGCGGTGCGCGTCTTCACCTTGTGGTTCACCTCGCGCGTCAGCTTCGCCGTGACCGCCAGCGCCCCGTCCCACGGTTGGTGCCGGGTGTCGATCGCCACCACCTTCAGCGGCAGGTCCTCGCCCGCACGCACCAGCCGGTCGATCCTCGAAACCCCGACATACACCGATGCCGGATGCACCACCGCCGTCGACCGCGCGGTCAGCGTCTGCTCGTTCGCATCCGTCACCGCGGTGGACACCGTCACCTCCCGCGCCTCCGGAAACTCCGCCTCGGGAATCTCCACCTCCACCAGCGCCCGGCCCGCGCTGGACAGCACCGCCTCCACGCTCTTCCGCTTCACCTCACCCTCCCGGTTCTCACCGTAGCCGAAATAGTGATACCAATACCCCCAGTCATAACTCCGGTGGTTGCCAAACAGGAAATCCCGGAATCGCTCCGGATACGGATTCCGGGTCGCCACGCTGGTATAGCTCCTCACCTTGCCCGCCGCCACCGCTTCACCCTGGTAGTATGTCGCCACCACGTCCGCCTTCAACACCGCCGCACCAATCTCCGGCTCGACAATCTCCTGCGTCACCTCAAACGCATTCCGCCGGAACTCCTCGACCTGCAACGGAATCATGAACTTCGCGCTCTGCATCAGCCGCGACTTCACCCACCAGTCATCACTTTCCTCCGCCTCCTGAAGCTCATCCGGATACTCAAGCTGGATCCGGTGATACCCCGTCTTCTCCTCTGGAAGCTTGACGCTCACGTCAAATGTCCCGTTGCCGGACAACTCGACATCACGCGTGTAAATCTCACGGTTCGTCGGATCCACGATCACCACCCGCGGCGAACTCTCGTCCGCTCCCACGATCGCATTGCCACGCTGGTTCCGCACCACCCCCTTCAGCCGCACCGTCTCACCCGGCCGATACAGCGAACGATCGGTGAAAAGAAACGCCCGCCGGCGGTTATCCTGCGGCGCATTCCACGAATACCGGACCGGGAAATGCCACATCCCCACCGTTTCCATCGACTCGTCAAACGCCGTCACATACGAGTCATTGTCCAGCCTCGCCAGCATGTGCCGCGCCCCGCCACCGCGCGGCAGCGTCGCCAGTCCATACTCGTCGGTCACGGCCGTGCCCAACCGCTCCGCATCCTCGCCGAACAACCTCAAATTCACCCCATGCAGCGGCTTTCCGGAATCACACGAAAACGCGTAAACCATCGCCTCCTCCTCCGTCAGCTTCCACGCCAGACCAAGATCCGTCAGCTGGATGATCGCCTGCGTCTTCGGACTCCCCTTCTTCTTGCCGCAGTCCTCGCGGATCTCTCCGGTCACCTCCATAAAGAACACCCCGTAGCGCATCTTGTCGGGCAGCAACTCGTTCCAGTCCAGAGTCACCACCTTCGTCGTGTCCACCGGGTTTCCGAGAACGATCTCCTTGTCCAGCACCGTCCTCCCGACGATCAACTCATACGGCACCGGAGCCGTCGGACTCATCTCCTGATGGTCCGGGCCATTGCCGGTGAAATGCCGATACCCCTGAAACGCGCGGATCATGTGCGGCCCCGCCAGTTTCTTCATCCGCACCCGCACGCTCTCCATGTTCAGCGTTTCCACCCGGTATTTCCGCTCACCCTTCGCCAGCTGGCCGACATCCTCGGAAGGCAGCGCCACCCCCGGTGCCAAATGATGAAACTCCAGCTTCTGGTTCTTGCCCGCCTTCAGTGCAAACCCGTCCACCGACCGCACATGCTTCGCCACATTCACCTGGTATTGGTCGCGCTCCGACAACCCGCCCGTGATCGTCACCACGTTGCCGCTCACCTTCGCCGCCAGCTCCTCCGGCCGCGGCTCGATCAGGATCGCCTGCTCCAGAAATCCATCCGGCAACTCCTTCGGCAGCGGATGCGTGAACGAAACCACAATCTGCCGCGGCTCATTCGCCTGCACGCGGGCTTTGATCTCCTTCACCTCAAACGGCTTGATGTCCCCCACCCGGAAACTCCGCTCCTTGCCCAGCCGCGCGATCCCGCCCTCGTTTGGCACCCCCTTCATCAGATGCAACTGCCAGCCCTTGCCCGGGGGCAGCGGCTCCACCGGACTCACTACCAACACATTCGGCAGCACATCATCATCACCACGCTGCGGCCGCTCCGCCGTCGGAATCCGCTCCGCCCACGGCCGATACCGGTTGCCATAATAACCCGCCTGCTTCGATGTCGCACGCCCCACCCGCGCCGCCACCCGCTGCCCGTCCGTCGACGCAAACACCACAAAACCCGCAACCGCCGCCGGATCCACCGCGTCGTTGAAAAACACCAACCACTCGCCAGTCGATACCGAATAATCCGACCTCCACCGCTCACCCAGCGTGCGCACCGTCGGAATCTGGAAATCCTCCGCGGAAACCGTCATCACCCGCCCGCCCTCCACCTCGCTGCCGTCCACATGCTGCCGTCCGCCCGGCACGGAAAACTCATACATCATCCCGATCGCCGGCGGCCCCTCCGGCAGAAATTCGGCGATGTTCTCCGCTTTCCAACGCAGCTTGCCCGGCCAGGCAGGCTCGATCTCAAGCCAGTCGTTCACGGTCGTCCCGCCAATCTCCGCCACCGGAATCACCGCCTTGTCCAACACCAGATCAATCGTCGTCTCCGGTGCCAGCGACGGCGTCGAAACCACCAACCGGGGCGCCGCATCCAAACCAATGATCCCGCCAAAAATAACCGCCAGAACCTGTGCAATTCGAGTTTTCATCATGAAATTCGGGTAATAATCCCCTACTTATACCAGCCATCCCCCGGAGGCGACCCATTTTCCAGACCGATTTCGACACCACCTCCCCACCAATCCCCAGGGCTACCTCACTTTGAGCTTACCGGGAACAGGATGCCCTCAAGGACGGATTCATCGAGTGCGGCCCGGTAGCGTTTGCCGCGCAGGCTGTCCTTGATGGTGGTGTCTTGCTTGAGCAGGGACAGGCAGACTTTGC
>JAUTCT010000038.1 GCA_030673875.1 Verrucomicrobiota bacterium JB025
TCGTGCCTTCGCTACGGGCTTCTTTCGGCTCACTCACCTCACGGTGGCGACCTTGCCTTTCACTACGGTTGCTGTCACTCAGTCCGTCCAATACGTTTCAATTGTTAAGTTCATGCCCATGCCGGGCACACCAGGGACGGCTCTCCGAGTCGTCCGGCGGTGGCAGCGTGTTCGTTCCACCACGGTTCATCCCTCCACAAAAGCCCGCAACGCCCCACCGAATCGTCCCGCCACAAAAAAGATCCCGGAGGGATCACAGCCAGTAGCCGGGGGTCGAGCGCAGCGACACCCCCGGATTCCCACGCCCCCCAAATTCACCGCATCCCGGCAGGGATGCCAGCGCCGCCCGTCATCACTTGCTTCATGGATTTGTCAACGGCCTCGAGCCACCTGACCGGCCGCCTCAGTTCCGCCGGACCTCCACCTTGATGTCCATCAGGCACTGGCCCGCCCCCACATAACTTCCCTCCACCGGCGCGACATCCTCGTAGTCCCTCCCGACCGCAACCTTGACGTAGCGTTCGTCCGCCAGGTTGTTGTTCGTCGGATCGAACCCGATCCACCCACCACCGGGCAGATACACCTCGCACCACGCGTGCGACGATTGGGCACCGACCAAGGAGCCCAGCCGGCCGTTGTAGAGGTATCCGGACGCATAGCGCGCCGGCAATCCGATCGACCGGCACATGCCGAGCATCACGTGGGTGAAATCCTGGCAGACCCCCTTCCTGATTTCAAACGACTCCTCGAGATCCGCCTTCACCCCCGTCGCTCCGAGCTCGTAGGTGAAATCCGCATGAATCCAGGCCATGATCGCCTCCGCCATCGCAAAAACCGACTCACATCCCTCCACCACTTCCACCGTCTTCCGCCAAATCGACGGCACCTTCCAAACCCGCCGGCTGTCCTGAAGATACGGCCAGATCCTCTCCCGCAGCGACTCCTCGTCATAGCCGGCCATCCCCACATTCCGCGCCTCGTCGGGAATGTCCAGCGGCCGTGTCTCCACATGGATCCGGCTCTCAATCTCGAGCTTCGAATGCGGATTAGGCAACTCGAAGTGGTGCGTGACGTTCTGATAGAGGTCCGTGAACACCTGAAGCCGTGTCGCCGGAATCACCCGGATCAACGCGGAAAGCGTCTTCTGATAGGGAAACATCCTCGGCTGCAGATGCAGCGTGTTCACGCTGTCCACCACCGGTGATGAATAGTAAAACGCGGTCCGGTGCAGAACCGATAGATTCATTCCCTTCGGCTCTTCGCCCGTATTTGATTGATCCGTCACTGCTGTTGTTGCTGCTGCATCTGCCACAAGGCGATGGCGGAGGGTGACGGAGACTCATCCGCCGGGCAAACATCAATCCGCTCCGGCAGCAGCACGTAGGTATCGAAAATCGCCTCGCCGATCGTATTGAACCGGTCCTGCAGGGAATCCAAAAATCCGTGCAGGCCCACCTCAAACGCATCCGCGGACGAACCGAAATTCAAATCCGCCAGCAATCGTCCCGTTTCCCGTTCGGCATCGTTGGAAAACGTGCCCCGCGGATTCCCGGAAATCCGGTGCAGACTCACGTCGAGCTTCTCAATGCAATACCGGACCGACCGCGGAAACTCGCCCGAAAACACCAGGAAATCCACCACGTTGTTGTCGTTGATCTCCCGGTGGCTCGCACGAAACGACCCAAGCGCACCACACGACCGCAAAATCGCCGACCAATGCAGCGGTCCCGCATTTTCCTCTCCCTCCGTGGCATCCGGCAGGTAGCTCGAGACATCCAGAAACCGCGTCGTCTTGTCCGCTCTCTCCAAATGCCGGCCCATCCCCATGAATTCCCACGCCTCATTGCGCAGTGTCGTCGATGCCGCCACCCCCAGAAACGTCACCGCCGATCTCCGGATCCGCTGGTAATACTCCGCGGGATCGGCCACCAGCAAGCGAGTCGCCTCCGCCGACCTGGCCCACAAATACAACGAGTTCAGCTCCTCCCACAACTCATCCGAAAGCTGATCCCGGACCGTCCGCGCGTTCTCCCGCGCCAACCCGATGCACGACTTGATGCTGTTCGGATTCCGCTCGTCATCAGTGAGAAAGTGGATCACCTCCCCGCTCTCCGCATCGTCATACAGCGAGTGAAAGACCTCCTCGTCACCCGTGCTCAGGATGATCGGCCGCCAAAACCCCCTCAACCGCTCGCTGTCCAGACTCTCCGAATCCAGCAGCAGTTGTTGATTGACGTCGATCAACCGCGCCAGATTGTCAGCCCGCTCCACATAGCGGACCATCCAGTAAAACGTATTCGCAACTCGGGATAACATGGCCGTTTCAGTCTCTCTTCAGTCTCTCAATACCCACGTGTCCTTGCTTCCCCCGCCTTGCGAGGAATTGACCACCAGGGAGTCTTTGGTTAGCGCGACCCGCGTCAGGCCGCCGGGCACGATTTTAATGTCACTTCCGTAGATGATGTACGGCCGCAGATCGATGTGCCGGCCCTCCATCGCGCCGTCGCACCACGTCGGAGAACGCGACAACGAAATCACCGGCTGCGCAATGTAGTTGCGCGGGTCGGCAATGATCCGCTCGCGGAACTCCTCAATCTCCTCCTTGCTCGCCGACGGCCCCATCAGCATGCCGTAGCCGCCGGACTCGTTCGCCGCCTTCACCACCAGTTCCGGAAGGTTCTTCAGGATGAACTTCAAATCCTTCTCCTCGGATGCCAGATACGTCGGCACATTCGGCAGAATCGGCTTCTGGCCGAGGTAATATTCAATCATCCGCGGCACGAAATAGTAGATCACCTTGTCGTCCGCAACCCCCGTTCCCACCGCGTTGGCCAGACCGACGTTGCCCGCCTTGTAGGCGTTCATCAGCCCCGGCACCCCGAGCACCGAATCCTTGCGGAACACCACCGGATCAATGAAATCATCGTCAATCCTCCGGTAAATCACGTCCACCCGCTTCAGCCCGTGCGTCGTCCGCATGTAGACGAAATTGTCCACCACCACCAGATCCCGCCCCTCGACGATATCGATGCCCATTTCCCGTGCCAGGTAACAGTGCTCGAAATACGCGCTGTTATAGCAACCGGGCGTCAGCAGCACGCACGTCGGCTCGCCTTCACGATACGGCGAAATGTGCCGCAGCATGTTCACCAGATCCCGCGGATAGGAATCCACCGACCGCACCCCCATGTCCTTGAATATCTTTGGAAACGCCCGCTTCAGGGCATTCCGGTTCTCCAGCAGATAGGAGGCGCCCGAGGGACAGCGCCCGTTGTCCTCCAGCACAAAATACTGCCCGTCCGCCCCGCGGATCAGGTCGCTCCCGCAAATATGGATGTAAATGTCGCCCGGAACATCCACTCCCCGGAACTCCGGCCGGTAGTGCTTCGCGTTCTCCACGAAAAACCGCGGAATCACCTCGTCCTTCAGAATCTGCTGGTCGTGGTAAATGTCGTGCAGAAACAGATTCAGCGCCATGATCCGCTGGGTCAGCCCGGCCTCAAGCTCCTGCCACTCGTGGCTCGGCATCACCCGCGGCACCGGATCGAACGGAAAAATCCGCTCGGTCCCCTGCTCATCGTGGTAAACGTTGAAAGTAATCCCCTGCCGCAGGAAATAGAGCTCCGAGTTCGATTTCCTCATCAGAAAATCCTCCTCGTCCAACTCACTGAAACGGTCGAGCAATGGATCGCACTGCGTCCTCACGCTGCCGTCCGCAGAGAACATCTCATCGTAGAACTTTCCGGGATCGTAACCTTTAAACATGGATTTTGAACTTCAACCATAGCCGCTAGCAGACGACGGACCAAGTCCGAAAACCTTGATCTTCCCGCCACCCGGCACCTCCCAATTTTCACCACCTCCCGGCACTACTCCGCAAATTCTACCTTATCAGCCTCCGATTCTGCCCGTATTCGACTCTCAGCTTGTCAGCCGCCTTCCACCCGGACATCTTCCTCCCCGGCCCGCCGCGCATACCTCGGGCTCCTCCTAAATCCTCGCCATGAACGTCCTCATCAGCCGCATCGGTTCTTTTTGCACCTCGTCCATCGGAAAAAAACTCATCGTCGGCCTCTCCGGAGCCTTCCTGACTCTCTTCCTGCTCGGACACCTCATCGGAAACCTCGTCGTATTCATGGGCCCCGAGCCCTTCAATGCATACGCCTACTTCCTCCACCACATGGCCCACGGCATGGGCATCTGGGCATTCCGGATCGTCATGATCGTCGCGGTCGTCGCCCACGTCGGCTTCACCATCATCCTCACCAAGGAAAACCGCGCGGCCCGCAAATCCTACGAGTTCCCCGCCACCATCCAGGCGTCCAAGTCCTCGCGCATCATGATCCTCTCCGGCCTCACCATCCTGGCCTTCATCATCTACCACATGCTGCACTTCACCGTGCGCGCCGGCAACGAATACAATAACCCGGAAATCTACTCCTTCATGCTCGACGGCAAGGAAGTCCACAACGCCTGGCTGATGGTCATCCACGGCTTCCAGTGGTGGCCCGCCACCGTCTTCTACGTCGCCGCCATGACCCTGCTCTGCTCCCACCTCATGCACGGTGTCGGATCCATCTTCCAGACCCTCGGCCTCCGCTCCAGGCGCTCCGAAGGCCTCATCAAGTTCATCTCCATCGGATATGCCGCCTTCATCTGGATCGGCTTCATCTCCATCCCGCTCGCCATTCTCTTCGGCTTCGGCCCGCAATGCATCGCCGGCCACTAATTCATTCCGCCTCACTCACACGCCTCAAACCTGAACGCAACCATGTCCATCAATCTCGATAGCAAAATCCCGGCCGGCCCCCTTGAGCAAAAGTGGGCCAAGCACAAGATGGATTCCAAGCTCATCAACCCGGCAAACAAACGGAAATACACCGTCATCGTCGTCGGTTCCGGCCTTGCTGGTGGTGCAGCCGCCGCCTCGCTCGCGGAAATGGGATACAAGGTCAAGTGCTTCTGTTACCAGGACAGCCCCCGCCGCGCCCACTCGATCGCCGCCCAGGGTGGCATCAACGCCGCGAAAAACTACCAGAACGACGGCGACTCGATCCAGCGCCTGTTCTACGACACGATCAAGGGCGGTGACTTCCGCGCCCGCGAAGCCAACGTCTACCGCCTCGCCGAGGTCGCCAACAACATCATCGACCAATGCGTCGCCCAGGGCGTCCCCTTCGCCCGCGAATACGGCGGCCTGCTCGACAACCGCTCGTTCGGCGGCGCCCAGGTCTCCCGCACCTTCTACGCCCGCGGCCAAACCGGACAACAACTCCTCATCGGCTGCTACCAGGCACTCGAAAAGGAAATCGGCAAGGGCGGCGTGGAAATGTATTCCCGCACCGAAATGCTCGACCTCGTCAAGGTCGACGGTCAGGCCAAGGGCATCGTCGTCCGCGACCTCGTCACCGGTGAGATCACCTCACACGCCGGCGACGCCGTCTGCCTCGCCACCGGCGGCTACGGCAACGTCTTCTTCCTCTCCACCAACGCCATGGGCTGCAACGTCACCGCCGCGTGGCGCGCCGCCAAACGCGGTGCCCTCTTCGCCAACCCGTGCTACACGCAGATCCACCCGACCTGCATCCCGGTTTCCGGCGACTACCAGTCCAAACTCACCCTCATGTCCGAGTCGCTCCGCAACGACGGCCGCATCTGGGTGCCCAAGAAAAAGGAAGACGCCGAAGCCATCCGCGCCGGCAAGAAAAAAGCCAGCGACATCGCCGAAGACGACCGCGACTACTACCTCGAGCGCAAATACCCGTCCTTCGGCAACCTCGCCCCGCGCGACATCTCGTCCCGCGCCGCCAAGGAAGCCTGTGACGACGGTCGCGGCATCGCTCCCACCGGACTCGGCGTGTTCCTCGACTTCAAGGACGCCATCGAACGCCTCGGTGAGGACACCATCCGCGGCCGCTACGGCAACCTGTTCCAGATGTATGAGAAAATCACCGGCGACAACCCCTACAAGCAGCCGATGATGATCTACCCCGCCGTGCACTACACCATGGGCGGCCTCTGGGTGGACTACAACCTCATGTCCAACGTCCCCGGACTCCACGTCCTCGGCGAAGCCAACTTCTCGGACCACGGCGCAAACCGCCTCGGCGCATCCGCCCTCATGCAGGGCCTCGCCGACGGCTACTTCGTCATCCCCGCCACCATCGCCAACTACCTCGTCACCCAGAAACCCGGTACCATCACCACGGACATGCCCGAGTTCAAGGAAGTCGAGAAAGAAGCACGCGGCCGCATCGACGCCCTGCTCAACGTCAAGGGCACCCGCACCGTGGATTCCTTCCACCGCGAACTCGGCCTCTGCATGTGGGACAACTGCGGCATGGCACGCTCCGAGGAAGGCCTCAACGAAGCAATCAAACGCATCCCGCAAATCCGCGAGGAGTTCTGGAAAAACGTCCGCGTCCCCGGCAAGGCCGAAGGCCCGAACATGGAACTCGAAAAAGCCGCCCGCGTCGCCGACTTCCTCGAATTCGCCGAAGTCATGTGCTACGACGCCCGTGACCGCGCCGAATCCTGCGGCGGCCACTTCCGCCTCGAACACCAGTTCTTCGACACCGACCCGGAAGTCCAGGCCGGCAGCACCCAGGCCGGTGAAGCCAAACGCCACGACGACCAGTTCTCCTACGTTTCCTGCTGGGAATACAAGGGCGTCGGCGTCGAGCCCGTGCTCCACAAGGAACCGCTCGTTTACGAAAACGTCCAGGCATCCATCCGCTCCTACGCGTAAGGAGAGCGGCCCCGCCCGCCGACACGACCCTTCAAGCAACGCCCTTCACCGCCCGCCGGTGAGGGGCGTTTTGTGTCACCTCCGCTTTCACGTAGGTCCGCACAATTGACTCCGTCCGGTTGTCTCCTACACTGGACGGGCCTCTATCCATCCCCTCCACCCCCCCTTCATGAGAATCGTCGTACACGACTACGCCGGCCACGCATTTCCCACGTCGCTGAGCCGGGCTCTCGCAAAACGCGGCCACGAAGTGGTCCATGCCTTCGCCGGATCCCTGCAAACCCCGCGCGGCGACCTCACCAATCACCCCGACGACCCGCCAACCCTCTCGTTCAAGGAACTGCCGATGAACCCGGAATACATCAAATACAAGTATTCCTTCCTCCGCCGCAGAAACATGGAAGTCGGATACGGCAAACAGGCCGCCGCCTTCATCCGCGAGTGGAAACCCGACGCCGTGCTCTCCGGCAATACCCCGACCGAATCCCAGGAACCCATCAGCCGCGCCGCTGTCGCTAACGGCGGCCGCTTCTACTACTGGGTCCAGGATTTCTACAGCCTCGCCGTCGACCAACTCCTGCGCAGGAAAATCCCCGTCCTCGGGGCCGCCGTCGGCTCCTGGTACCGCTCGCTCGACCGCAGGCAGTTCGACCGCAGTTCGAAGGTGATCGGCATCACCGAGGACTTCGCCCCCATCCTCAACCGCGAGTTCGGCGTCACCCCCGCGCGCATCGAAACCGTCCCCAACTGGGCGCTCATCGAAAACATCCCGGCGCTCGTAAAAAACAACCAATGGGCCAGAAAACTCAACCTTCATGACAAATTCGTGTTCCTCTACTCGGGAACCATCGGCATGAAACACAACCCCGCGCTCGTGCTCGAACTCGCACGCAAATTCTCGGACCACCCGGACACCCGCATCGTCGTCGTCTCCGAGGGCATCGGCGCCGACTGGCTCAAACAACAGGCGCAAACCGCACAACTTCACAACCTCGTCATCCTTCCCTATCAGCCGTTCGCCGACCTTCCCGAGGTCCTCGCCACCGGTGACGTCCTGATCGGCATCCTCGAAAAGGAAGCCGGCAGATTCTCCGTCCCGTCCAAAACCCTCAGCTACCTCTGCGCCCGGCGCCCGCTCCTGCTCGCCATGCCGCTCGACAACCTCGCCGCACGCATCACCACCGACCACGACGCGGGCCTCGTCGTCGACCACCAGGACATGGACGGATTCCTCAACTCCGCCGCCCGGCTCTTCGACTCCGCCGAGACCCGCAAGCGACTCGGCGCCAACGCCCGCACCTACGCCGAGCAGACCTTCCCCATCGAACCTACCGCCGCTCGGTTCGACCGAATCCTCTCTGCCTGATCCCGTGTCCGCCCACCACACAGCAGAATCCGACCCGGACCCGGTCGCCGTGCCACGCGCACCCGAGGCCCGCCTCGTCCTCGGCCTGCTCTGGCTGTTCCTGCTGTCCTTCGCCTTCGACTACCGCGCGGACGCCTCCAGGGAAGGCGGCGCCGGCATCGACCAACTCGTTTTCCTCGGCCTCTGCACCGGCTCCTCGCTTGCCATCCTCTGGCTCGGCCGCCGCTACCTCACCATCCGCCCCGGTGTCTGGTTCATCGCATTCTGGGGCCTTTACCTCACCTACCTGCTCGCCGACTCCGTCCTCCAGAGCGTCCCGCTCGGCCGCTCGATCCGCGTCGCCCTGCCACTCGTCTTCTGCTTCTTCGCCATCGTCAACGCCCACGTCGCCGGCTGCATGGGCATCCGCCCCGCGAAAATCGTCACCCCCGTGCTCGTCGTCGCCTGCATCAACATCCTCTGGCGCATCATCCACGGCTTCCTCTTCAAGGACGTCACCATCGAGACCGTCCGCATCGAAGTCCAGAGCCCCGCCACCAACTGGATCGCCGCATGGATCGGCTGCGCCGTGCTGCTCCGCGGAAAGTTCCACTGGAGCCTGCTCGTCGCATTCGGCGTGCTCTTCACCGGCATCGTCATCACCGTCACCCGCTCGCTGTTCTTCCCGGTCATGGCCTCCGCGCTCGCCTGCACCTTCTGTTACCTGCTCGGCGTCCGCTGGCGGATCTATGACCTCCCCGGCCTCGCCAAACGCCTTTCCCCCGTCGTCGGACTCGTCGTCCTCGTCCTCGTCGGCTTCGTCATCGCTGCGGTCTTCCAGCCCGTCATCATCGAGCGCTGGAACGAACGCCTGTTCTTCAACGCCGGCACCCAGAACCTCTCCTCGGACATCTCGTTCCTCACCCGCGCCGCCGAAGCCGACGCCATCTGGCACATCCTCAATCAGGACCCCGTCCACTTCATCCATGGCCGCGGAATCGGCTCGTCCTACTACTGGGACCCCGCCTACATGCCGGAAATCTGGAAAGTCATCCCCAAAGAGGAAGCCGCCGTCGACGACATCTGGTTCGCCGGCCACTCGGTCTGGACCTACGGCCTGCTCTCCGGTGGGATCATCGGCGTCCTGGGCTACATCGTGCTGTTCGGCGGCGTGATCATCAACAGCCTCCACGCCGCCGGTGCCAACGCATCCGACCCCGGCCCCGACCAATGGCTCGCCTTCCTGCCATTCGTCGCCACTTGTTGCTTGCTCAGCGAGACCCTCACCGCCAACCCTTTCCAGGAACGCCTCACCGGCATCCTGTTCGGAATCATGGTCGGACTGCCGCAGGCATTCATGGTTCGCTCATCCTGGATCCACGCATCTTCCCGTCAGCTCGGCCAGCACGCTCACACATGAAAATTCTCCGGGGAAAAACCGTCGCCCTCATCGATCCCCTCTGGATCGGCCATCACCCCATGTATTTCTGCCAGTTCGCCGCGTCCTTCCTCCGCTGCGGAGCATGCGTCATCGGCCTCTGCCCGGAACCGGAACAGGCACTCGATGACCTCCGCCAGAGCGTCGACCCCGACACCGCCGGACAACTCGACGACCTCGTCCACTTCGAATACCTCGCGCCGGGAAAACGCAGCTTCTTCAACGGCCGCTTCGAAGGCGACCCGCTGCGGACCTTCCAGCGCTGGCGCAACGCCATCAGGCTGCTCGACCAGGCCGAAACCCGCTTCGGCCGCGGCACCGACCTCGCCTACTTCCCCTACCTCGACAGCTTCCTCCGCTTCCTCCCGCTCCCCTCGGTCCCGGACATCCTCCTCGGCCGTCCCTGGAGCGGCCTCTACCTGCGCAACCACCACTTCGGGGAGCCCCCCTCGATCCACCAAAGCCTGCGCAGCCTTGCCAAAGGCGACGCCCTGCTCCGCAGCAGGAACTGCCTGCAGATCGGCGTGCTCGACGAACGCTTCATCCCCGAAATGAAAACCCTCACCGGGCGCCCGGTCATCGCCTACCCGGACGTCACCCAGGCCGACCTCCCGGCCGCGCCAACCGCCCTCGCACAGCAGGTGAAAACCAACGCCAGAGGCCGCAAAATCGTCGGCATGATCGGCCTCGAACGCCGCAAGGGATTCCTCTCCGTCATCCGCACCGCCAAACTCGCACGCCAGGACAACCTCCCGTTCTACTTCGTCTGCGCCGGCACCATGAACCCGGAGGAATACAACGCGGAGGAAACCCGGGAAATCCAGGAAACCGCACGCGCCATCGCCGCCGGAACCATCGACAACCTCCACTTCGACCCCAACGCCGGACGCATCCCCAGCGAGCTGGACTACAACTCGCTCTTCGCCACCTTCGACATCGCATGGGCCGCCTATCAGGATTTCCAGGGCAGCAGCGGCACCCTCAGCAAGGCCGCCGTCTTCGAAATCCCGACCATCGCCACCGCCGGCGAATGCATCGGCAACCGCGTCCAATCCTACCGCATCGGCCTCACCATCCCCGAGCCCACCCCGGAAAACGCCATCGCCGCGCTGCCATTCCTCGCCCAGGCCACCGACCGCGACAACCGCCCGCTCAACCCACGCTTCGCAGACTACCGCAACGACCACTCGCTCGCACGCCTCGACAGCATCCTCATGAACCTCCTCGAGTCGGTCTGAAATCACCGGAAACTTACCAAATCCTTACATCGCCTTACCTGAAAATTGACACTTTCGAAATTGACCGGTTTGCGATTCGCTAGGATCCTCGGCCAATGGACGACGCCCTTGCGCAACTCATCCGGGACGCCTTCGCGGACAACGCCTCAGACGTGTTTCTCCTCGAAGACGACCCCCCGAGAATCCGCAAATCCGGCCAACTCGTCACCCTCCATCCCGCGCCCATTCCAAAAGCCGCCATGGAGCGCTTCTGGACCGATTGCTGCCACACCCAACCCGCCGAACACCACGAAGCCGACATCTCCTGGCAACTCCCGGGGACCGGCCGCCTCCGCGTCAACCTCTACCACACCCTCGGCCGCCTCGCCGCCGCGCTCCGCCCCATCCAGAGCACCATCCCCACCCTCGAGGAACTCGGAATGCCCGCCCCGCTCCTCCAGTCATGGATGCGCCGCCGCGGCGGACTCATCCTCATCAGCGGTGCCACCGGCGCCGGCAAATCCACCACCGTCGCCTCCTGCCTCAACTGGGTGAACCACCACCTCGACCGCCACATCGTCACCCTCGAAGACCCCATCGAATACCTCTTCGAAAACGAACTCTCCTACTTCTCCCAACGCGAAATCCGCCACGACTCGGAAAACTTCGCCACCGGACTCCACTCCGCGCTCCGCCAGAATCCCGACATCATTTTCATCGGCGAAGTCCGTGACAAGGACACCCCCGTCACCGCCCTCCGCGCCGCCGAAACCGGCCACCTCGTCATCTCCACCCTCCACAGCGCCAGCGCCATCGAAACCCTCGAACGCTTCTCCAGCATGCTCACCAGCGGTGGCGAAAGCGCCGCCGCTCTCGGCGTGCTCTCCAACCAACTCATCGGAATCGTCTCCCAACAACTCCTCCCCAGAACCACCGGCGGAGTCATCCCCATCCTCGACTACTTCCAAAACGAAGCCGCCACCAGACGCTGGATCCTCGAAAACCGCATCGCCGACCTCCAGGACCACATCGACCGCACACCCGGCGAAACCTGCTGCTCCAGAGTCAACTACCTCGTCGCCGCCGCCCGCCAAAACCTCGTCGACCCCGAAGTCGCCCGCTCCGCATGCCCGCGACCACAGGACTTCGACCGGGCCATGCGCGGCATCTCCTGACAAACCCACAAAACCATGCCCCGGGACATCACAGACTACCTCAGGGACGCCGTCCAACTCGGCGGGTCCGACCTCCACATCTCCGCCTGGGCGCCGCCATGCGTCCGCGTCAACGGCATGCTCCGGCCCATCGAAGAAGAATCACTCACCCCCGCCGAAGCCCGCGAACTCATCCTCAGCAGCGTCAGCGAGGCACAGCGCGCCACCCTCGAAGAGGAGCTCGAACTCGACTACGCACTCCAGGTCGAAGGCACCGGCCGCTTCCGCGGCAACGTCCACATCGCCCGCGGCAACGTCGAAGCCGCATACCGCTTCATCTCCCAGGACATCCCCGACCTCGACGCACTCGGACACCACCCGATCGTCTCGGATTTCTGCAACCTCCGCGCCGGCCTGGTCCTCGTCACCGGCATCACCGGCTCCGGCAAATCGACCACCCTCGCCTCCATGGTCAAACGCATCTCCGACACCCGCAGCGGAGTCATCATCACCCTGGAGGACCCCATCGAGTTCATCTATCATCACTCGTCCTGCCTCGTCAAACAACGCGAAATCGGCGGTGACTCGCACTCATTCCCGCGCGCCCTGCGCCAGACCCTGCGCCAGGACCCGGACGTCATCGTCATCTCGGAAATGCGCGACCTCGAAACCATCCGCATCGCCGTCACCGCCGCCGAAACCGGCCACCTCGTCCTCTCCACCCTCCACACCCCGGACGCCCCCCAAACCATCGACCGCCTCGTCGACGTCTTCCCCGCCGACCAGCAGCCCCAAATCGTCGCCCAGCTCGCCACCGCCCTCGGCGGCATCGTCAGCCAGCGACTCATCTCCCGCACCGACGGACAAGGCCGCGTGCTCGCATCCGAGACACTCGTCCCCGGCCACGGCATCCGCGCCTGCATCCGCGAACGCAAACTCGAACAACTCGTCGGCCTGATGGAAATCGGCCGCCGCGACGGCAACCGAACCATCGACGAGAGTATTGCCGCACTCCTCCAGGCCGGTTACATCACCCGTGAGGACGCACTCTTCAACTGCCGCGACACCAGACTCTTCGAAAAACCCGAACAACCCGCCAAGAAACCCAAATCCATCTGGACCTGATCACCCATGGAACCTCCCGACCTCCGCTACATCCTCTCCCGCACCATCGTCGTCCTCGCCCTGCTCGTCGGGCTCATGTTCGGATGGAGTTTTCTCAAAAAACAACAACGCCGGAACGAAATCATCCGCGAACTCCAGTCGATCACCAGCGACAGCTCGTTCTTCCAGCAGTTCTACGCGGAAGACGCCAAAAAGGACCTCGTCAGGGCCATCGGACTCATCGCCGAAATCAACTCCCTCGGAGTCACTCCCGATAAGGCGATCAACCGCGGCATGGGCCTCAAAACCCCGCTCTTCGGAAACGAACTCGAAGAACATCAGGAAAGCCCCCGCTACACCATCATCCGCACCTGCCTGCGCGGAAACTACGAAAACTTCCTCAAACTCGGATACACCCCGGACTACCAGACACTCACCTCCATGGCTAACGGCGAACTCGCCCGCATCCCCAGCGGCCCCCACCAGGGCAGGCGCGCGGTCGTCATCTGCCTCATCGATCCCGACCTCTCGCCCGGTCTCGACAAGGTCATCGCCAACCTCGTCATCCGCCCGCCGCGCGAAAACAACGAACTCACCGACATCGAAACCGCCGCCGCCAACCAACTCGTCAGCAACCTCTTCCACGCCGGAATCATCGAAAAACCCGTGCGCGATCGACTCAGCGCGGCCCTCTCCGGAGCCCCAGGAAAATCCATCGAATCCGAACCCGAGCAACAACCCGAACCCGAGCAACAACCCGCCTCCGCTGAGCCCGACCCTGCGGCCGCGACCGATGCGCCCTGAGCGCCACCATGCGGCCTAACCGGCGTCTTCCCGCTTCACCGGCACCGCCTCGCACACATCCCGCCAGCCGGGGAAATTCCACTTGTTTGGAAACCCCGCGCACTGCGACGGCTTCACCTCGTGAATCCGGCACGAGTTCCCCTCCAGCATGATGCACTCGTGGTTCTCCTTCTCGAGCAGCGACAAGCCCTGCCGGTTCGTCCGCAGCCTCGTGTAGCGGGAAATGAATTCATCTTCGCCGATCCCCAGAAACCCGGCAATCCGCCCGATTTCATCCTCCTCGATCCTCACGTCACCCGGCCACCGGCAACACGCCGTGCAGCGCTGGCAGACATACACCACGTCCTTGTCCAGATCCACAATCCGGTTCCCCGGACTGCCGTAATTCACGTTCCCCGCACTCACTCCAGCCGCTGGTAGTAATAATTCACCCGGCTCTGGAACCACTTCCACTTCCGGCCGGGTTTGCCGTTGTCCATCAGGAAATGCGGGCAGTTCTTGTTCGCCGGCGTCTTGCCCCGCCGCGGCCAGTGGTAATGCGGCACCACGTTCTTCAGCGGAATGTTCTTCTTCTTCATCAGCACCGCCGTCAACTTCGCCGTCCGCTCAATCGTGGTCCGCAGGTTGCTGCCGCGCTCCTCGCACATCTCGATCCCGATCGACAACCGGTTGCCCGGCCCGCCGAAATCCGCGTGCTCACCCTGCTCGCTCGTCGGCATGTGCTGGATCGCCTCCTTGTCGTCCACCGTGAAATGCCAGATCAAATACCCGATCCGGTTGCCATTCTTCCGCTTCGGCGAGCGCAGCGCCCCGCGCTTCAGTGCCAGCGCATGCCGGGAAGCATCCGCGGAATAATTCTGCGTGCTGTGGATCGTGATGTAGCGCGGTTTCATCGGACGCACCACCTTCCGCCCATGCGTTCCCTTGCGCACCATGTCGGCCCTCAAATTCACCTCCCGCAGCATCCTCGACATCGAAATGTTGCCGCCACCTCCTCCCTGACGATGCGACACCTCAAACCGGTCGCGGCCGCCAGACGCCGGACCCGTCCGACCGCATTGGGCCAACCCCAATACCGGAACCAATAAAAGAAAAAATCTCCGAAAATTGCGCACGGGGCAGCCTATACCACAAATCCTAAAACGCCAAAAGGTTAATTTCTAAAAACTTTACGGAAAAATTTAATAAATCCCTCCCCACCACCCAACCCTCCCTTCTCCCTGCCCGCGCCCCACGCGCATTTCTCAAAAATCTCATTTCATTTCCAAGTTCAACGCACTTAGCGTTCGGGACACAGGCATGGAACCCATTCGAATCTACAACAGAGAATCCGGCGAATTCGAAACCGAACAGGTTTACGGAGAAACCTTCCTCCGCTGGGCATACCACAACCCGCTCGGCGCCATCGCCCTCCACAGCATCGTCAAGCGACCGCTGTTCTCCTTCTGGTATGGCCGCCGGATGTCCAAACCCGCCTCCGCCGCCAAAATCCCCGGATTCATCCATGACTACCGGGTCGACGTCGACGAATTCGCCGACCCGAATTCCTTCCAGTCCTTCAACGACTTCTTCTACCGCAAACTCAATCCCGGCGCCCGCCCCGTCGACCCCGACCCCGCAAACATCGTCTTCCCCGCCGACGGCCGCCACCTCGGATTCCAAAACGCCGCCGAAATCTCCGGCGTCTTCGTCAAAGGCCAGAAATTCGACCTCCCCGCCCTCCTCGGCGACGCCGACCTCGCCGCCCGCTACGCCACCGGCGCACTCGTCCTCTCCCGCCTCTGCCCCGTCGACTACCACCGCTTCCATTTCCCCGCCGCAGGCACCCCCGGCCAGACCCGCCTCATCAACGGACCGCTGTTCTCGGTCTCGCCCATCGCACTGCGCCACAACCTCTCCTGCCTCTGGCAGAACAAACGCACCATCACCCGGCTCGAAACACCGGACATCGGCACCGTCCTCCTCCTCGAAATCGGCGCCACCTGCGTCGGCTCCATCAACCAGACATTCCAACCCGGACAGCCGGTGGACAAAGGGGCCGAAAAAGGATACTTCGCCTTCGGCGGCTCCTCCACCATCACCCTCTTCGAACCCGGCGCCGTCACCCTCGATCACGACCTGCTCGACCACTCATCCCGACAAACCGAACTCTACGCCAAAACCGGCACCCACATGGCGCACTCCGCCTGACCCACTGTCCCATTCCCCACCGCATGTCCGAATACTCAGAAACCCTCGAAAAAAACGCCCGGGAATCCCTCAAACCCGCCATCGAAGGCCAACTCTCGCCAGCGGAAAAAATCACCCTCTACAAACAGTTCCTCAAAGTCGAGGAACAACACATCCTCGAACGCCACCGCGCCGGCGCCAGCGGACTCGATACCGCCAACGAACGCTCGAAACTCATCGACGTCATCATCTGCTCGATCTTCGAAGCCTCCATGCGCGCCCGCAAGGAAGGCATCAACCAGCCCATCGCCCTCGTCGCCACCGGCGGCTACGGCCGCGCCACCCTCAACCCGGGCTCCGACATCGACCTGCTCTTCCTCCTCCCCCGCGCCTCGACCAAACTCCCCACCGCGCTCCAGGACCTCGTGCAGGACGTCCTCTACGTGCTCTGGGACGTCGGCTTCAGCGTCGGCCACGCCTGCCGGTCGGTCACCGAATGCATCCAGCAGGCCAAACTCAACCAGGAAAACAAAACCTCCCTCATCGACGCCCGCCTCATCACCGGTGACCAAGCACTCTGGGAAAAATTCGAGGAACGCTTCGACAAGGAATGCCTGTCCAAAAACCAACTGGCATTCTTCGAACTCCGCGCCGACGACCTCCGCGCGCGCCACAACAAATACTCCCACACCGTCTTCCTCCAGGAACCCAACATCAAGGAAAGCTGCGGCGGCCTCCGCGACTATCAAAACGCCCAATGGGTCGCCCGCGTCAAAACCGGCAGCGGCGACCTCGCCAAACTCGTCGAATCCAAGACCATCACCGCCGCCACCTACCGCGAACTCCAGGAAGCATACGACTTCCTCCACCGCGTCCGCAACGAACTCCACTACCACACGGAAAAATCCACCGACCAGCTCACCCTCTTCCTCCAGGGCATCGTCGCCACCGCCTTCAAATACCCCCAGCGCAACATCCTCCGCTCCACCGAAGCCTTCATGCGCGACTACTACCGCCATACCCGCCACATCTATCAGCACACCAACTCGCTGATGGAAACCTTCGAAATCGAACGCGACGAAAAACCCGAATTCGGCCTGCCGTCCTTCCTCACCTTCCGCAAAAGGAAACGCGAGGAATTCGACGGCTTCATCGCCAGGGACGGCCGGCTGTTCCCCGCCCACAACGACATCTTCCGCGATGACCCCTACCGCCTGATGCGGCTGTTCCAGCACTGCCAGGTCAGAAACCTCAAACTCAGCCCCCAGATCCGCCGCCTCATCGCCAGCCACTGGAACGACATCGACCGCCCGTTCCGCTACTCCAAGGCCAACCGCGAAATCTTCCAGGCCATCCTCGAACGCAAGGGCGAAGCCGCCCGCATCCTCCGCCTCATGCACCGCATCGGCTTCCTCGGCCGCTACCTGCCCGAGTTCGGCGCGCTCGACTGCCTCGTCCAACACGAGTTCTTCCACCGCTACACCGCAGACGAACACACCCTGCGCTGCATCGACCACCTCGACGCACTCGTCACCGAACACTCGCCCGGCGTCGCCACCTTCAAACGCCTGTTCCACGAAATCCGCGACCCCTACGGCCTCTACCTCGCGCTCATCCTCCACGACACCGGCCGCGCCGAAAACGTCCGCGAACACATCGACGGATCATCCGTCCTCGCCGCCCGCCTCTGCAACCGCCTCCAGATCCGCGCCGCCCGCCGCAGGCTCATCATGTTCCTCGTCGACAACCACCTCACCTTCTACCGCGTCGCCACCTCGCGCAACCTCGAGGACCCCGAAGTCATCGCCGAGTTCGCCTCCATCATGAAAACCCCGGAGAACCTCGACGCACTCCTGCTCTTCACCTACGTCGACTCGAACGGAACCTCACCCGACTCATGGAACGGCTGGAAACAGTCGCTCATGCTCCAGCTCCACGCCGCCACCCACACCTTCCTCAAAACCGGCCGCGAAAACTACAACGCCAAACTCGACTCCGACCGCCTCGCCCTGCGCGACACCGTGCGCGAACAAATGAAGGAGGAATACCACGCGTGCATCAACGCACACTTCGACCTCATGCCCGCCGGCGCCTTCCACTTCAAGTCGCCCAAACTCATCGTCACCCAGATCCGCGCCGTCCGCCACCAGCTCGACGAGGAAAAAAAGGCCAAACCCAACGCCCACGCCATCAAATGGCTCGACCGCCCGGAACGCGGATACTCCGAAGTCGTCCACGTCGCACGCGACAAACCGCTGCTGCTGGAGAAATTCTGCTGCGCCCTCGCATCCGAACAAATCAACATCCTCTCCGCCGACCTCTTCACCCGCGAAGACGGCATCGTCGTCAACATCTTCCGCGTCTGCACCACCAACTTCGAACCCGTCACGTCTGCCGCCACCCGCAAACGCTTCCACCAGACATTCGAAAACATCCTCACCGCGGATACCTACGAACCGGAAAAATACCTCCGCCGCAAAATCAACTTCCTCACCAAACGCACCGACCAGGACATCCCCGTCCCCGTCCGCGCATCCATCACCAACAAGGACCACCCCACCTGCACCACCATCCAGGTCCAGGCACTCGACCGCATCGGCCTCCTCCACGACCTCTTCCACGCCATCAACATGCACAACCTGTCCACCGACCACGCCCGCATCTGCACCGAAAAAGGCGTCGCCATGGACACCCTCTACATCACCACTCACGACGGCAAACAGGTCGAAGACCCCGAAATCATCAAACAACTCGAAAATGAATTCTCCGGCCTGATCTCACAGCCGGAAACCCCCGAATAATCAACCCGCCGGGCCGATTGCTTAAGAATCTCGAAATAAATCCGTTTTTCCCCAAGATTCTGCTTGGCAAGCCCCCGGGAATCGTCCAACTTCCGCCCCCGCCCAAGTCTGGGCGCCACGCGAAATCGACTTTCACCATGTCCGTATCACTCCGCCTCAACCGCAAGGGAACGAAAGACCGTCCCTACTACAAAATCGTTGCCGTCGACAAACGCAAACGCCGTGACGGCCGTTACATCGAGCAACTCGGAACCTACGATCCGCTCAAGGAAGGCACCAATTTCGAAATCGACCTCGAACTCGCTGACAAGTGGCTCGCCGTCGGCGCCAAGCCCTCGGATACCGTCAAGAGCATGATCCGCAAGGCGCGCACCGCCGCGGAAACCGCCTGATCAAAACCGACCACGATTTCCGTTTTTCAAAACAACCGCGATCCGCAAGGGTCGCGGTTGTTTGCATTTCAGCATGATCCCGGAAACCCCCATCCCGTTCGAAGCATTCATGCGCCGCGCGCTGCACCACCCGCGCCTCGGCTACTACTCACGCCGCATCTCCGCCGTCGGCCGCCGCGGGGACTTCACCACCGCCCCCATGCTCAGCGCGGCACCCGCCCGCACCATCGCACGCTGGGCAGCCGCCGCACTCCGCGAAATCCGCACCCGCCACCTCATCGAGATCGGCCCCGGCGAGGGCACGCTGGCCGCCGCGGTCATCAATCACCTGCCGCTCGTGCTGCGCCTCCGCGTCCGGCTCCACCTCGTCGAGACCTCCGCCCCGCTCACCGCACGCCAGAAGGCCCTCCTCGGCAACCGCGCCACCTGGCACACCAGCCCGGAGGCCGCCCTGGCTGCCTGTGACGGCCGCGCCGTCATCTATTCCAACGAACTGGTCGACGCCTTTCCCGTCCGCCGCTTCCGCAACACCGCGGACGGCTGGAAGGAACTCGCCGTGTCAAAAGCCCCCGATGGCGTCATCCGCGAATCGCTGATGGAAACCGACCGGCTTCCAGACTCCAGCTCCCTGTCAGCCAGCCACCCCGACGGCCAAACCGTCGAAGTCCACCAATCCTACCACCGCTGGCTCGACTCGTGGCTGCCGCACTGGCAAGCCGGCCGCATGCTCACCATCGACTACGGCGCCCGGGCCGACTCACTCTACCACCGCCGCCCGAACGGCACGGTCCGCGCCTACCTCCTCCAACAACGGCTGGAGGGCCCGGACATCTATCAAAACCCCGGCCGCCAGGACCTCACCGCCGACGTCAACTTCACCGACCTCCTGCAACACGGAGAATCCCGCTTCACCGGCCAAACCCTCCGGACCTTCGCCACATTCCTCGGGCCGGAAGCTCCCACGGAGCTCACCGACCCGCTGGGACCGGGCAACGCATTTCTCGTGCTCGACCAGTCCCGGAATCTCTAAACGGCGCTTCAGCGTCCGCCGCCACCACCACCGCGGCCGCCACGGCTCATTCCGGCGCCACTCAGGATCCGCTCCTTCATGTTGTCGGAAATCACCTCAGTGCTGTTGATGTATTCGGTCGCCGCAGCAGGATCCTCGGCATACCAGCGGACCGCCGTCATGCCCACCGCACGGCCTTGGTCGCGCTCGTCGGTGATCGTTTCCGCCACGGAAATCAAATCCGCCGGATCGGAGGTCGTGTTGGAAAACACATAGGAACTCAGCGCGGTGTTCCGCACCTCTTCGTTCTCAAACGAATTCGCATACTCGAGGGCCGCTTCCGGATCGCTCGACACATAGCTCGGCATCAGGTCGCGCATGCCGCGCTCCTGCGCGTCGGAACTCGCCTCTTCCTTGAGAAACTCCGCCGCCCATGCCGCATCGACGGCTGCAAGGTCGTCGACAATGCTCCGAATCGCGGAATCCTTCGCATCACCATCCGCCATCGACGCGACTTCCTTCGCCGCGGCTGCGGGATCCTCGCTCGAGAGACCCTCGATCGCCGCCGCCAGTGCGGCATCCTGCTCGTCGGCCGGCAGCGAGGCAATCCACGCCTTCGCTTCATCGAAATCCTGCGCACCATACTGTTCGGCGATCGCCTGGTAGGCACGGCCCTTGTCCTCGCTGTCGGATGCCGCGAGCATCTCCGCCGCCTTCGCCGGATCCGTCTTCGCCACTTCACCCACCACCGAGCTGATGGCGCTTTCCCCGCCGCTTTCCAGGCCGCTCGCCCATGCCAGCGCCGCATCCGGGTCCAGCTTCGCCCACTCGGAAGCAATCGTGCTCGCGCCGGACGATCCGCCGCCGCCACGTCCGCGTCCCATCAGGTCGAACTCGCGCGGGTTCGCTTCGTAATACTTCGCGGCATTCACCGGGTCCACGCTCGCCCAGCTCTTCAGCACCGTCGGCTTCACGAAGCGGCCCTCAAAGCCCATCGTCGAGGCAAACTCCATCGCCGCCAGAGGATCCTTCTCACCCCACTGGCCGAACAACAGCATCGATGCCATGATCCGCTCGCCCATCGGCAGCGAGTCCAGCTTCCGTGCCTCTTCCGCCAACTCTTCCGGTGACAGCCCACTGTAAAAATTGATCAGCGCCTGCACCCTCGACGTCGAACCCGGAATCTTGGAAATCTCCGCCAGGCTGCCGTAGCTCCGCCCTTTGCTGTTTTTCTCGATGGCCGTTTCACCCAGTCGCGATCCTGCCGAACTCGACCGGCTGGCCGCCCGTTCGTTCGAAGCAGCTTCATCGCCGGAATCGGCGGTATTCTGTCCAGAAATGAAGCCCCCGACGGCTCCGACTACCAATGTTGCAGCGGGTAGAATCCATTGATTTTTCATAGTATGTTCGAATTGCCAGTTAAACACCGGTCTGTGTGCTTGGTTGCGGCGGTTTTGATAAAACCACGAACACCACCCACCGCAAGCCGGGAATTGCCCGCCAACCCGCTTTGTGATCCCGGAATTCCACCCCCAATCGCCGTGATTTTCACCGCAGGTGAAACCACCCGCCACCACACCACGCGCGATCCCGCGGGCAACAATGTGACGGATCCGACGCCTCCCGGCCGATTTCTCCCCTTGGCAACCGCCCGCCGATCTCCGATCCTGCCCGCCTTATGAATCGCCCGGAAGGAAAAGTCCTCGTCGCCCAAGGTGGCGGCCCCACCCACGTCATCAACCAGAGCGTCGTCGGCGTCGCCCTCGCCGCCCGCAATTTCCCCAACGTCACCGCCGTCTACGGCGCACTCCACGGCGTCAGCGGCATCATCAACGAGGACTTCATCGACCTCTCGCGCGAGACCGTCCACAACCTCAACCAAGTCGCCGCCACCCCGTCATCCGGCCTGCTCTCCACCCGCGACAAACCCGACCGCGAATACTGCGAGAAAATGTTCGAGGTCATGCGCGCCCACGACATCCGCTACTTCTTCTACGTCGGCGGCAACGACTCGTCCGACACCGTGCGCATCGTCTCGGAACACGCCAAGGCCGCCAACTACGACATGCGCGCCATCCACATCCCCAAGACCATCGACAACGACCTCGAGGAAAACGACCACTGCCCCGGCTTCGGGTCCGCCGCAAAATTCGTCTCCCAGGCATTCGCCGGCGCCGGCCTCGACAACCGCGCGCTCGGCGGCATCTACATCGGCGTGGTCATGGGACGCCACGCCGGCTTCCTCACCGCCGCCGCCGCGCTCGCCAAAACCTACGCCGACGACGGCCCGCACCTCATCTACCTGCCGGAGCGCGCCTTCGACCAAGCCAGCTTCCTCGCCGACGTCAAACGCGTCTACGAACAACACGGCTTCTGCATGATCGCCGTTTCCGAAGGCATCTCCGACGCCGACGGCACCCCGATGATTTCCAAGCTCATGGGCGAGGTCGAAAAAGACGCCCACGGCAACATCCAGCTCTCCGGCACCGGCGCGCTTGGCGACCTGCTCACCAAAACCATCAAGGACGAACTCAACATCAAACGCGTACGCGCCGATACCTTCGGCTACCTCCAGCGCAGCTTCCTCGGCGCCGCCTCGGACACCGACCAGCACGAAGCCCGCGAGGTCGGCGAAAAAGCCGTCCAGTTCGCCATGATCGAAGGCGCCACCGAAGGCTCCGTCGCCATCCGCCGCACCGCCATCAACTACGCCGTGGACTACGAACTCGTCCCCATCTCCAACGTCGCCGGCAAAACCCGCCACATGCCCGCCGAATACATCAACGCGGATGGCAACGGCGTCACCCAGGCGTTCATCGACTACTGCCGCCCGCTGATCGGTTCCTCGCCGCTCCAGTCCTACCGCTTCCGCGCCCCCGCGGTGCCGAAAATCCTCGGCTGAACGCCCGCCGCTCCGCCCGCCGCCCGAAACCCCACCCACCGGGGCAGCCATGCTCGACCCACTGCTGATTCCACTGCTCGCCTTTGGCTTGAGTTTTGTCTTTGCCCTCGGCGGGGTCGGCTCGGCGGTCGCGCTGGTGCCGGTCCTCCATTCGGTCGGCCTGCCGCTGCTTGCAGCCAAGCCGATCGGGCTCCTGGTCAACACCCTGAGCATGACCGGCGCGAGCGTGCACAACATCCGCGCCGGCAAACTCGACTACCGGCTCGGCGCTCCGATCATCCTCAGTTCGTTCCTGCTCGCGCCGCTCGGCGCCTGGTCGTCCCAATGGATTTCGAAACCGCTGGTGTTGGCGGTTTTCACCCTGTTTCTGGTCTTTTCCGGAGTGATGCTGATCTTCTTCCGCGCCGGCAAATTCGCTGAGCAGTTTCGCCAGGACCGCCCGCTGGTCCGTCTCACCCTCATCGGTGCCCTGGCGGGCTTCCTCTCGGGACTGCTCGGGGTCGGTGGCGGCGGACTCATTGCCCCGCTGATGATCCTGCTCGGCTTCAACCCGATCACCGTCGCGGTCATCACCGCGTTTGTCGTCCCGTTTTCCTCCCTCAGCGGACTGGCCGCCTACCTGACCATGGGCCATGCCGACTGGGCGACGATGCTTCCCGCCGCCGTCGCCGCCTACCTCGGCGGCAGCCTGGGCACCCGCTTCATGCACAGCCGCCTGAACCCGGCAACCGTGAAGAAGGTCCTCGGCGGACTCTTGCTGCTCCTGGCCGTCAAAATGATCTTCCAACTCGTCTGACCGGGTGCCCCGGAAAAAGCCTCCGGCCGGCCCCATCATGACGACCATCACGCCCGGCGGCGGCGCCACACAAGGCCCGCCATCGTCAGCGCTAGCAGGCTGGCTCCCTTCGGCTCCGGAATCGTCGAAAAGGTGACGCCGATCGAGTCGAAATAGCCACCGCTGATCACCGTCGTCGGATCGACAATCCCGAAGCGGTCGCTGCCGCCATCCGCCAACGCTCCAGTCTGCATCCCCAGATAGATGACATCATCGAGCGGCAGTCCCGTCAGCACGCTGGCAGGAACCAAAATGGCCACATCCACCTCGTTCGAACCGAGGGTGGCCAGACCTTCCGAATAAACCCGGTGGGAATCCGATCCATACGGCATCGTGTCCCCGTCCACAAATAGCTGCGGCGCGGCGTTCTGCTCGTAGATCAAGTTGATTCCCAAGGCCGAGTTCGCCGTATCGTTCGAACTCATTTCGAGCATGTTATTGTCCCACGACCTGATCTCCTGGCTTGTGACCGATGTCGGCCAGGCCAGTGAGGCGATGTCGGGATCGGTTGCGGTGGCCACCGACTGGGTGTTGGCGCTGCTGGGCCCCGACCAAAGCATCAGGTTCACGACATCAAAATCCGGCGTGGATCCGGCTTCGTTGAAATCGATGCCGAGGGCGATGTAGAGATTGCCGTTGTAGTTGATGATCGGAATGTCGCTGACCGAGATCGGTTCCATGTCGGCGGACGGACTGAATCCACTGCCGTCGTTTTTCGCCCAGTTCGTCTCACCGTCTTCGACCTTGAACGCCGGATTGACGTTCACCCCGGGACGCATCACGTAGATCGAGTCGCCATAGGCAGTCGGCACCGTGGCTTCCGCTCCGTCCGTCGTGTTCGCAAAAAAGATCGAGGCCGCATCCATCCGCGCATGGGTGCTGGTCAACACAAGGCAAACTCCCAGCAAACGAGAAGGTGACGCAGCAATTGAAGAAATAAAATTCATGAGTAGTTGAGGACAGGGACTTGGTTGATTTAAAATCAACGAACAGGGATACTTAGGAAGTATTGGCAATAAGGAGCAAATCGCTAACAATCGCAACCCTTAATAGTTCAGAATCACTGAACTCCCAGGGCTACCTCACTTTGAGTAGTAGTTCATATTGTCCGATATTTCACTTGTACTCTATATGTAGTGGCCCACTATGCCGGAATGTCTGACAGAACACGACGTGATGAGTATTCCGGTGGCTTTCCGGACGGATTCGAA
>JAUTCT010000039.1 GCA_030673875.1 Verrucomicrobiota bacterium JB025
TTCGAGTGACCACAACCCAGAGCGGCACCCGCCGCCCCGCAACGCGTCAACCAGCTTGAAGCCAAAAACGCCCGAAATCCGACCAACCCAGGGGTCAATTTTAATTGTCGTCAGCGCCCAGCTTTAATTGTCGCCGGACACCAGGTGGCTCCGGTGGGGTGCATGCCGTGGGGGCCGCCGGAGACCGTGTTTGGCATGGAATTGTGGCAGCTGGTGCAGTCCGAGAGGGTTCCGGCGTGGCCCTGGATGCGTTGGTTCTGGAGGTTGTCGTTGCGGTGGAGCGCGGGGTAGATGGCGTGGGTGGAGCCGTGGCAGGCGCTGCACTGGAGGCCGCCGTGGCCTTTTGAGAATCGATAGAGCGAGTGGCCGGCGGAGGGGGTGTCCGGGTTGGTGGCGAAGAGGTTGTTGACGGGGGTGCGGAGGCTGCCGTCGGCCTCGAAGACGGTGGTGTAGCGGATTTGGCCGTTGTTGTCGGTGGCGCTGCCGGTGTGGCATTGCTGGCAGTTTGGCTCGTCGAGCCATCCGGTGCGGTCGGGCGAGCCGACCTGGCTCATGGTGCCGTGGCAGCTCTGGCACTGCATGGAGGTGGTTCCGTCCGGGGCGACGGCGGCACCCATGGCGCCGCGGAGGCAGCGGGTTTCCGAGCCGGGGTGGCATTGGTAGCAGGAGCTGCGGTTGGCGCTGGAGTTGAGCGGGAGGCCGTTTTCCGGGGAGAGTGCGCCGGCGTGGACCGAGTGGATGGCCTGGGTGAGTGGGGAGACGCCGGGGAATCCGCTGCCGGGGAGGGCTTCCGAGGTGTGGCATGCGGCGCAGAGGATGGGTTGCTGGTGGTCGATGACGCTGGCGTAGAGTCCGTCCGTGGTGATTCCGGCGGCGGTGAGGGAGTCGGTGTAGAGGGTGGTGGCGAGGTGTCTTTCGTCGTGGAGGCGGAGGATGTTGAGGCGATGGTCGCGGGACGGGTCGGGGTCATTTGTCCAGCCGGCGAGTGGTTCGGCGTCCGGTCCGGAGTTTGAGCTGTGGCAGGCGCGGCAGTCCATTTCCGAGGAAACGGGGAGGACGATGTCGGTGGTTGCGAGGGTGGTGCCGTTTCCGCTTTTGGCGGTGAGGCGCATGAGTGGGTAGGGGTTGCGGTTTCCGTTGTCATCGACCGGTGTGATCGGGATGCCCTCGGCTTCGAACCAGTCCATGACGCCGTTGAAGTCGAGGAATTCGGGATCGTTGGCGGTGCCGGGCATGTCTTTGGACGCGAGTCCGGCGTCCGGGGCGAGGGGTGTGCCGAAGAGGGCGTCGGCGTGGTCCCAGAAGTTGGTTTTGCCGATGCTGGTCGAGTTGATCGAGCCATCGGGGTCGGCGATGGCCTGGTAGGTGACGGTGACGCCGGAGTCGCTGGTGACGAGCAGGCCGGAGGAATTGATGAATTGTGCGTCGATGGTGTTGAACGGAGGCAGGGTGGAGAAGACCGAGTAGTCGTCATCCATGCAGTGCATGCCGAGATTGTTCCACCCGATGAGTTTCTGAGCGTTGGCGGGGAGAGCCAGCGCGACGAGGACGGCGAGGGTTTTCATGGTTGAGCCGGGGAGGAGGCTGCGTGAAAACGGAATGGCGGGCGAGGGGTCCGCGGGTTTTCACCTATCCCGACTCATAGCAGGAAGTGAGAGCTGAAAACAAGGTCGGAGTTTTCCGGGCGCACCCATGGAGGATCAGGACTGGCGGACGCCAGAGATCGGGAAGAGTCGAAGAGGGGACTGCGAGCGGATCAAAAAGTGCTTGTGAGGTGCATCAAAATGTGCATCATTTGATACGTGAGAACTACCGTAACCATTGATGACAAACTCTATGCCGAAGCGGCCGAGTTCAGCAACATCAAGGACAAATCCAAGCTGATCAACTTCGCCTTGGACTCCTACATCAAGAAAATGGCCGCGCGCAGGTTGGTCGCTCTTGGCGGAACCATGCCCGATCTCGTGGTGCCGGGCCGGGGTTCCGATGCCGGGTATGAGGTCGGAGATCGTCCTGCTCAGAAAGTCGCCGAATCCCCGGAATGAAGCAGGTTTTGGTCGATACAAACGTTTGGGTGAAGCACTTCCGGGATTCCAACGATCGATTGGAACGGATTGTTGAAGCAGGCGAAGTGCTCACGCATCCGATTGTGGTTGGAGAGTTGTCAATGGGTTGTTTGGTGAACCGGATGGAGACGTTGTGGTGTCTTTCACGGTTGGGGAGGCCGCCGCTGGCGAGCGACGCCGAAGTGATGCAGATGGTCGAGGCGAGGAAGCTTTGGGGCAGGGGGATCCAGTGGGGAGACGCGCATCTGCTGGCCTCCGCGATCATTGGGGATGTGGAGCTATGGACGCATGACGGCCGTCTGAGGGAGATTGCGGTGGAGCTGGGCGTTTCCCGGGCGGAGTGCTGAAATGGTCCGCCGGGTGGTGTGGGGTGGCCGGGGGATCAGGATGGGCGGGTTTCCTTCCAGACCTGGATGGCTTCGAGGAACGGGGGGGCGTAGCTGTCGATTTTGGCGGGGCCGATGCCGGGGAGTTGGAGGGCTTCGCCGGGAGTGGTCGGTTGGTAGCGGGCGATGGCCTCGAGAGTTTTGTTGCCGAAGATGACGTAGGGTGGGACGCCTTCGTTTTTGGCGAGTTTGGCGCGGAGGTCGCGCAGTAGCGAGTAGAGGCGGCCGTCGTAGCCTTGGTCTTCGAGTTCGATTTTGGCGGAGCCGGCGGCGGGGTCGGGCCAGACGAGGCGGTAATCGGTTTTGCCGAGCATGACTTGTTCGCCGCGCGGGGTGAGGGTGACGAGCGGGAAGTCGCCGGTGATGGTTTGGACGAGGCCGGCGTCCGAGAGTGAGCGCATGAGGCTGTTGAGGTAGCCGGTGCCCTTGTCGGCGAGGATGCCGTAGGTGGTGAGTTGGTCGAGGCGTGCGGCGAGGATTTCCTGGGATTTGGATCCGGCGAGCATTTGCACGATGCGGCCGCGGCCGAAGCGGGGTTCCCAGCCGCGTGCGGAGCGGCGGGACATGCGGGCGACGCCGCTGAGTGCTTTGCGGACGATGAGGTCTTCCTCGCCTTCGGGCGGGCGTGAGTCTCCGGTTTCGGCTTCGCGGCAGATGTCGCAGGATCCGCAGGGTGCGGGGTTGGCCTCGCCGAAGTAGTTGAGGATCCATTGTTGGCGGCAGCTGTTGTCGTAGCACATGGCGACCATGGCTTTGAGTTTTTCGCGGTCGCGCTGGTCTTTTGCCTCGATGGCTTCCTCGTCGAGGGGGATTTGGGGGGCGGAGAGTTCGGGTTTGAGGAGGCGGGTTCCGCGCATGCGTTTGCCGGGGATGTCGAAGCGCTGGATGACGGCGGCGCGTGAGAGTGCGGAGAGAGCGGAGCCGACGGACATCGAGTTGCGGATGTCGGAGCCATCGGCGATGTCGTCGAGGGTACGGTGGATTTCGTAGTTTTCGTCGGCTTCGTCGAGGAGGTATTGATAGACGGCGCGGATGTCTGCGGCGGTGGGGTTTGCGCCGTCGATGAAGAACTCCTGGGTGCGGGTATCGGCGTAGTTGAAGAAGAGTTCGCAGACGGAGGCTTCGCCGTCGCGTCCGGCGCGTCCGGCTTCCTGGTAGTATGCCTCGACGGAGCCGGGGATTTCGTAGTGGACGACGAAGCGGACGTCGGGGCGGTCGATGCCCATGCCGAAGGCGTTGGTGGCGATGGCGATATCGGCTTCGCGGCGGATGAAGGCATCTTGCGCGCGCTGGCGGTCGGCGTCGGCCATTCCGCCGTGGTAGGCGACGCATTTGAATCCCCAGCTGGCGATGGTTTCGGAGACGGCTTCGACTTTTTTGCGGGTGGCGCAGTAGACGATGCCGGTTTTGTGTTTATTGAGGATCGGGCGGAGGCGTTGGTTTTTCTGGGCGATTTTATCGACCTGAGTGATGGCGAGCGAGAGGTTGGGGCGGGAGAATCCGGAGACGCGTTCGAAGGGGTTTTCGAGGCCGAGGACGGCGAGGATGTCTTCGCGGACGCGAGGGGTGGCGGTGGCGGTGAGGGCGACGCACTGGGGGCGGCCGATGTTTTCGAGTGCGCGGCCGAGGCGGAGGTAGTCCGGGCGGAAGTCGTGGCCCCATTGGGAGAGGCAGTGGGCTTCGTCGACGGCGAAGAGCGAGATTTCGATGTCTTTGAGTGCGGAGAGGAAGCTTTCGGCGCGGAAGCGTTCGGGGGCGACGTAGACGAGTTTGTATTTTCCCTGGCGCATTTCGTCGAGGCGCTCGCGCTGCTCCGGCCAGGAGAGCGTGGAGTTGATCATGGTGGCCGGGATGTCGCGGGCGACGAGGGCATCGACCTGGTCCTTCATCAGGGCGATGAGGGGTGAGATGACGAGGGTGATGCCGGGGAAGCAGAGTGCGGGGATTTGGAAGCAGAGGGACTTTCCGCCGCCGGTGGGCATGACGACGAGTCCGTCGCGGCCGCTGGTGATTTCGGTGATGACTTCTTCCTGGCCGGCGAGGAATCCGGTGAATCCGAAGTGCTTCTCAAGCGCCTCGTGGGGGGAGCTGGTGAGGGATTTCGGGTTGGAGGGACCGGTCATGAGGTGGACAAGTGAACAATGGCCGGATTGTTTGAGTCAACGCTCATGTGCCGGCGCGGGTGCAGGGCGATCAAGCGAAGGAACAACTCACTCAAGAAGCGCCAATAAGAACCACGGATTCAGACTGATTAGACGGATTTCACTGATTTTTTAAGACCTTTGAGGGTGAAGAACTCCCAACTCGCGAGACATTCGGAGCAGCATGCCTTCCCAGATAGAGAAGCATCATTGAATTCATTGGTTCTGCTGCCGAGCTGATCAAGCGTTTCTCCCGAACTTGATCGCCCTGGCGCGGGGTGGGCCCGGCGACCGGGTGTGCTGGCGATCCAGGGTCCGGGCGCCCGGCGATTTTTCTCCCGTGGACGTCGTGTCCGCCGGGAGAATCCATTCGCGTGTGGTAGGAATGGGTGGGGTTCAGCCGGCTTCCGCGGCTTTTTCGGTCGCCAGTGCGCGTGCGGCCTGAGCGGCGCGGTCTTCGGCGATTTTGTAGAGTTTGCGGAAGGCGAGCATGCCGATGGGGGTGAGAGCGGCGGTGCCGCCGACCCACCACCAGATCATTTGGTGGTCGGGGTAGTATCCGTAGATGCCGCCGACGCCGAAATCAGGAGCGTATTCGGCGAGCATGAATCCGGCCATGGGGCCGACGATGAACTTGGCTCCGAAGTAGGGCAGGTAGGAGAGCGAGATATAGGAGCCTTCGCGTCCTGGAGGTGCGATTTCTGCGGTGAACTGCATGAGGCGCGGCGACCAGATGGCCTCGCCGAGGGTGAAGACTGTCACGAAGAGCACCATCGAGAGGTAGAAGGGGTCGCGGTTGCCGACGGGGACTTCGAGCCAGCGGTCGTAGACGAATGCGCCGAACCAGGTGTCGATGAGGCCGGAGAAGACCTCCGGGGGGAGGATGACGATGACGGTGGATGCCACGGAGACGATGGTGCCGATGAGCAGCAGCCAGTAGGAGCTGGCCCGGCGGGTGAGGTAGGCGATGACCGGGACGAGGAAGACGATCAGCAGCGGGTTGAGCACGCCGAAGACGTTGCCGACCAGCGAGCCCTGGCCAAAGTAGCGGAGGCCGTAGGAGGGCCAGGTGATGTGGAAGTGGAAGAAGGTGAGGCGGGTGAAGACGGTGATGCCGATGAGCAGGATGAACACCCAGAATGCCTTGTGGATGAAGTTGTCGCTGAAGATTTTGACGGTGCCGATGGCGCCGGCCTTGGTGGATGCCCAGCTGCGTGCGAGCAGCGATTGGGTGGATTTTTCCGCGGTTTGTTTGGTGCTTTGCGGATCCGGGAAGCGGATGCCGTCGTCGGTCATTTCGACGCCTTCGCGCATCCAAATGAGGGCGATCAGGTCTGGCACGTTGATGAAGAAGCCGATGCCGAAGAGGACCTGCCAGGTGGAGAGGCTGTCGCCGAGGAAGTCGACGCGGCCCATTTCGCCCATGCGGATTTGGACGACGTCGAAGAGTTTGGCGCCGATTGCCCAGCCGACATTCATCAGGGTGTAGAAGAGGCCGAAGCCGAGGGCGGCGCCTTCGGTGGTGGTGAAGCGTTTGATGCCGACGGACAGGACGGGGCCGGTGATGGCGATGCCGATGCCCAGGGGGAGGAAGCCGAAGATGGTGGCGAGCAGGATGCCGTCGGCGAAGGGCATGACGGCGCGGGAGAGCAGGAGCAGGACGCTGCCGATGATGAGGGTTTTTTTGATTCCGATGGCGTCACAGACGGCGCCGACGGCCATGGTGGTGGCGGTGACGACGGTGGACCAGACGCTGTAGTAGGAGCCGGCACCGATTTCGCCGAGTTTCAGGTCCTCCCGGAGGTAGAACATGAAGGCGAGTTGGGCGGCGCCGTAGGCGCTGTATTCGGTGACTTTGGTGAAGAAGAGGATGTAGAGTTCGCGCGGCGAGCCTTTGAGGCCGCGGACGTAGGAGAAGAGGATGTAGAGGAAGCCGAGCAGCAGGGCGAGGGCGACGATGGCCAGGGTGATGTCGAGTGCGTCGCCACGGCCGCCGAAGAGGCGTTCGAAGAACGAGCTGGTGGGCTGGAGGTCGAGGAGTTCGAGGCCGTCGGAGGTTTCCAGCAGAGCGGCGTAGAACGGCAGTTCGGTGCCGTCGGGGAGTTTGGCCAGGCCATTGAGTTTGAAGCCGCCTTCGATGGCGGTGGTGTTTTCGTCCCAGGTGAAGGATTCAGCGTCGAGGAAGCCGGCCTTGTTGAAGGCGGACATGACTTGATCCGGAGTGCGTGCGTTGCGGAGTTCCGGGCTGCCGGAGTCCCACGCTTGTTTGGCCTGGCCGTTTTTGAGGAGTGAGAGGAAATCCTCGACGACTTCGGGGCCGGAGAGTTCCATGGCGGACGGGCGGCTGATTTTGCTGATGAGCAGGCGGTCGCCCTGTTGTTTGAACTCGATGCGGATGGCGCGGCTGCGCGGGTGCCAGGTGGATTTTTCCGGGTTGGGTTTGTCGTCGACGCCGACGATGCCGAAGAGGATGGCGTCGGGTGTTTCGGCCGGGTCGGCACTGGCATCGATGTCCGGGGTGATTCCGTTGAGCCAGCGGACTGATTTCATTGGGATCAGCCCGTATTTGCGCAGGTCGTGGATGGTTTCGCCTGCGGTTTCCTTGTCGTCGAGTTGGGCGCGCAGTCCGTCGTTGTTGCCGCTGTCGTAGGTGAGGTTGCGGATGTCCTGGGGGATTTCGGCGGCCTCGGGAGTTGGCGATTCCGGGATTTGTTTGCTCAGGGCGGACAGCAGGGTTTCGGCAGCGGTTTTGGCCTCAGCGGGAGCGGTGGGGATTGATGGTGAATTTTCCGGTTCGGTTTCCGGTTCGGTTTGGGCCGGCGGGTTGTCGGCAGCGGGAGCGGTGGGGGTTGCGGGGGATTGCGCGGCCGCTTGGTCGGGTTCGGGTGAGGCGGGTTGCGGCTGACCTTTGGATCCGAGGGCGAAGAACAAGCCGCCGAGAACGAGCAGGGCGGTGAGTGTGAGGCGAAAGCGTTGGGTGCTCCGGATGAGTGAGGCGAGACGAGGCATGTGGTGAAATCCCATGAAGGGTGGTTAGTGACAAGGGCGAATACGGGCTAGGAGCAGGAAATGCGTATGGCTTCCCGCCGGAAAGGATTGGTGGGGCTGGGCGTGTTTTGGGACAGTAAAACGAACTGACACAATGATTCGGGTGGAATGGGATTGTGATTTTCGGCTCGGGGAGCGGGTGCGCGTGCGGATGGATGGCGGGTGGTGCCGATGGCGGGCGCGGTATTCCACCGCCGTCCGGTGGCTGGGGCAGCGGTGGGGATTGCGGTCTCCGGGATGGATCCGCCGCGCCGTCCAGCGATCGGGCGGAGCGGCAGGAGACCGCGGTCGGGGCGTCAGTCTTCCACCTCGACGACGAGGTTGATTTCGACGGCGACGTTGAGCGGGAGGGCGGAGACGCCGACGGCGGTGCGGGAGTGTTTGCCTTTTTCGCCGAAGATTTCGACGAGCAGGTCGGAGGCGCCGTTGACGACCTGCGGGTGGCCGAAGAAGTCGGGTTCGGAGTTCACGAAGCCGTTGAGTGTGACGATTCGCTTGATGGAGTCGAGGGATCCGAGTTCTTCCTTGATGACTGCGAGGCGGTTGAGGATGCAGATGCGGGCGCCCTGCGCGGCTTGTTCGGGTGTGGCCTGGGTGGGGACTTTGCCGATGATTTTGGTTTCCGCGTCGATGGGCAGTCCACCGGAGAGGAAGAGGAGGTTGCCGGTGCGCACGCAGTTGACGTAGGATGCGACGGGGGCGGGGACTTCGGGGAGCGAGAGGCCGAGTGAGGCGAGTTTGGTTTCAGCGGAGGACATGTGGGGATGTGCTAACTATTGGGGTGAGTGGAATCAAGGCCGGAACCGGTCCGTGACCGGGTGGAATGGATGAGGAGCGGGCGTTTGCCGGTCGGCGGTGGTTTAGTTGTGGGAGACGGCGGAGTGCTCGGAGATGGGGAAGTCTCCGGTGATGAGGGAGACGAGGCGTTTCCCGCCGGAGGCGAGGGATGCGCGGTTTTCCTGGCCGGTGAGGAGGTTGCGGGTGAGGTAGCGGTGGGGGGTGGTGGATGGGCGGACCGCGGTGACGATTGGTTCGTCGACGGTGCGGGTCGTGGGCTGGAATGCGAGGGGCAGGCCGGTTCTGGAGAAGCTGATTTCCCATGCGGTGGCTCCCTGCGGGTTGCCCTTGCACATCCACGGGTAGCGTTTGAGGAAGTCGGGCGTTCCGGATTTGGCGGGGACGGCGACTTTGAAGTAGGCGGGGGTGGCGGCGATGAACTGGCGGAAGGTGAGTTCCGGGTTGCTTTTGTGGGCGAGGAAGAGGCGGGCGACATCGACGCCGCAGAGGTTCATGCCGTTGAAGTTCCCGTGGTAGTTGCTGGTGGATCCGAGCCAGTCGTTGAAGTGGTCGCTCATGCGCATGGCGACTTCGAGGTGGAGGTGGGAGCGGGTTCGGTTGATGCCGACGCCGGTGTATCCCATGCGGCCGAGGACGGAGCCGGCGGCGACGCGGTCATCGGGTTTGCAGGTGACTTCGGCGAGGTGTGCGTAGAGTGAGTAGACCGGGGTGTTTTCCCACTGGTGTTCGACGACGATGTATTTGCCGTAGTTGCTGCGTCCGGCGACCGGGTTGGTGTGGACGACGGTGCCGTCGGAGATCGAGCAGACGAGGTCGAGCGGGTTGCCCGCCTTGTCGCGTTTGACGGGTGAGATGTCGATGCCCTCGTGGAAGCGGGTGTAGACGATCTGGTCGTCGAAGCGGCGTGGGTTGCGGACGTATCCGTAGCCGCCGGCTTGCCATGGTTTGCTGGTTTCGCCTTCGAAGGTGCGGTCGACGTACATGTAGAACCGTTCGGGTTCGGCGGAGAAGAGGTGGTGGTTTTCGGTTGGCAGGCGAAGGTTGAGCGGTCCGGCGGTGAGGGTGCCGATGGTTGCGGAAGCAAGGCAGAGGAGGGTGCGGAGCATGGCGCGGTGAGATTTATTTCTTTTTCTTTTTTTTGCCGTCCTGGCCGGGGCGGGGGAAGGTTTCGTCAAGGGCGGCGATGTCCTGGAGGGTGACGTTTCTCCAGACGACGAGCACGCCGTCGTCGATGGTGCTGTCGATCAGGACGCCGTCGACGACGCGGCCGTTGACTTGTGCGAGGAGCCATTTGCCGTGGTTGACGTTGGTGATGGCGGAGAGCCGTTTGGCGGCGTGGGATTTGAGTTTGAAGGCGACGGCGTATCCTTGGCCGCCGTCGGCGGGGAAGGGGTTGAATGCGGCGATGTCCTGGGTGGAGACTTCGGGCATGCGGCGGAAGAAGCGGTCCTTGCCGGCCATGCGTTGCGGGAAGATCATTTTCGGGTTGTCCTGGCCGCTGGTTTCGATGTGGAAGGAAACTTTGGCGGGGCCTTCTTTTTTACCGCCGGCGAGCAGCGTTGGAGAGAGGCAGAGGAAGATGAGTGAGACGAGGGCGACGAAGCTGGCGCGCATGCGCGGAGTGAAGCATATGGCATGAAATTCGGAAGAAAAAAGGGGTGGAGGTGGCTGTGGGGCCTGCATTGCCGTTGACCGGGGGCGCGGGGCTTGGCATGGGTGGAGCATGTTCATCGATCATATTCGGATTTACGCGCAGGCTGGCGACGGCGGCGACGGTGTCGTTTCCTGGCGGCGGGAGAAGTATATCCCGAAGGGTGGGCCGGACGGCGGCGACGGTGGCGCGGGGGGGGATGTGGTGCTGGTGGTTGATCCGTCGACGGATAACCTGCGGCAGTATCATTACGATCCGAAGCTGATCGCGGAGCATGGCAGGAACGGGGCTGGCAACCGCCGGACGGGGAAGAGTGGCAAGGGCGTGATCGGCCGGGTGCCGCCGGGGACGGTGGTTTACAAGGCGAACGCGGAGACGGTGCAGGAGGCGGTGGAGCAGGAGCGGAGCGAGGAGGGGATTGATTTGGTGCCGGTGGCGGATTTGACGGAGAACGGGCAGGAGTTCGTGCTTTGTGAGGGGGGGGAGCCCGGCAAGGGGAACTGGCATTTCAAGAGTCCGACGAACCGAGCGCCGCAGGAGCACACGCTGGGGACGCCGGGTGAGATGGGGGTGTATTACCTGGAGCTGCGGCGGATTGCGGACGCGGGGTTGGTGGGATTCCCGAATGCGGGGAAATCGACGTTGCTGGGCAAGCTGTCGCATGCGAGTCCGAAGGTGGCGTCGTATCCGTTCACGACGCTGCAGCCGGTGGTGGGGGTGGTCGAGTTTCCGGGGTTCCGGCGCTGCACGGTGGCGGACATTCCGGGGTTGATCGAGGGTGCGCACGACAACCGCGGGCTGGGGCACGAGTTTCTGCGGCACATCACGCGCTGCCGGATGTTGCTGTTTGTGGTGGACATGGCGGGTAGCGAAGGGCGGGATCCGGTTTCCGACCTGCAGGTGTTGCGGACGGAGGTGAAGGAATATGACGAGGAGTTGGCGCGGTTCCCGTGGAAGGTGGTGGCGAACAAGATGGATTTGGAAGGGGCGGAGGAGAATCTGAAGGCGTTCAAGCAGCGCTTCCCGAAGGTGGATGTGGTGGCGATTTCCGCGGACAGCGGTGAAGGGTTGGACGATCTGAAGCAGATGCTCGACAACGAGGTGGCATACCGGCCGAAGCAATGACCCGGGGAGCATTGGTGTTCGTTTACGGGACGCTGCGGCGCGGGGCCTCGAACCATTTCCGGATGGACGGGGCCCGGTTTGTGGCGGAGGGGACGGTCGGCGGGCGGATTTTCCGGATCGACTGGTATCCGGGGTTGGTGCTCGGCGATGGTGGCGAGCGGATCGTGGGTGAGGTGTTTGAGGTCGGGCCGGAACTGCTGGCGGAGCTGGATGTGTTTGAAGGGGTGTCCGCCGCGGCGGAGGAGAGTGAATACCGGCGGGTGAAAACGGAGGTGCGGTGCGCGGATGGGACGGTGGTGGAGGCGTGGGTTTGGGAATGGCTGGGGGAGAGCAACGAGGCGGATCATCTGGCCGGCGGGGACTGGTTGGCGGGGGCTTGAGGGTGGAGCTTGCGGGTGGAGCTTGCGGGTGCGGACGGCCGGCTGGCGGATTTTTTTTGGGTGGTTTTGGCGGCGGGGTGGGGATTTTTTTAAAAAACCGCTTGCATAGCAGGATATGCGGTGCGGGCGTTATGGTAAGCGGGTGAGTTCCGGAGTCCTCCCCTCGTTTTGCTCCTCACCTGCGGCTGCAGGGCCCGCTGGGTTCTGAGCTTCCCTCCCCAACCCGAAAAAACCATGAAATCCACCGCGATTTTTTGCGGAGCGCCGTTATTTGGTCAGGTGCTGCCGCTGGTGGCGATCGCCGCCGCATTCACCGGTGTGGTCCATTCCCAGGACGATCTTGACTGGGGTGACGCGCCGGATCCGATTTATCCGACATTGGCAGCCAGCAATGGAGCAAGGCACTTCGCATCCCCGTCATTCTGTCTCGGCACGGCCATTGACATTGAAGTCGACGGGCAGCCGACGGCGAACGCCGATGGCGATGACGTCACCGGCAGCGACGATGAGGACGGGGTGACGTGGTATCCGATGTTTCCCGGCCAGCTGAGCCGGGTGGAGATCTTCGTGACTGGCAGCGGTGGCAGGCTGGATGCGTGGGTGGACTTTGACGGCAACGGCAGTTGGCTGGATCCGGGCGAGCAGATTCTGGCGTCCGCGCCGGCGAGTCCCGGTGCCAATATTTACCAGTTTCCGGTGCCGGCGGGTGCGGGGGTGAATTTGACCACGTTCGCGCGGGTGCGGCTGAGCACGCAGGGTGGCTTGCAGCCCGACGGCGGTCCGGTCGAGGGCGAGGTGGAGGATGATGTGGTGGTGATTGCGCCGCACAAGATGCATTACCCGCAGTTGCCGGACCCGAATGGATTGGATGTGAGGGCCTGTCCCGGCCAGGAGCAGCCCGAGCCGCTGCGGAAGGTGCTGGCGGACGATTTCCGCTGCACCCGGAGCGGGCCGATCACGCATGTGACGTTCTGGGGGTCGTTCAAGGACGACCGTTACATCGAGGGTCATGAGTATCAGGGCATCACCAAGTTTCACCTGAGCATTCACGACGACATTCCCGATTCGGACGGAGACGGGCCGGAGTATAGCAAGCCGGCGGTGCCGGCGCTGATGGAGTGGGACATTGATCCGTTTGACGCGGCGAGCGGCTGGACGGTGAGGGTGCAGGAAGAGCTGCCATCCGAGCAGGGCTGGTATGATCCGAACACCGGGGAGTATCTCATTCCCAACCACTTCCGGTATTTCCGCTATGATGTGTGGATTCCGGCGAACGAGGCCTTTGTGCAACAAGAGGGAAAGATTTACTGGCTGGATATTTCGGTGGAAACCGAGGCGTTCGACCAGCCGATCATGTGGGGGTGGAAAACCTCGCGATCGCAGCATTTCAACGATGATGCGGTGTGGGCCGATCTGCCGGTGGTGGACAAGGATCAATGGGGCGAGCTGCGGGATCCCGAGACGCAGGAGTCGCTCGATCTGGCATTTGTGATCGATGGCGAAGAGGTGGAGGAGGAGGCCTACGACTGGGGCGACGCGCCGGACGCGCCGTATCCGACGTTGTCGGCGAACAATGGGGCCAATCACCTGATAGTTCCGAACTTCATGTTGGGGACGGTGATCGATGCCGAGGTGGACGGGCAGCCGAGCACTCCGGCCGACGGTGATGACATCAATCCGGTGCTGCTGAATGATGAGGACGGCGTGACGCTGCCGGCGGCGATGCCGCGCGGTTCGACGGTCACGGTGAGCGTTTTCCTGACATCGGGAGCGGGCGCAACCGGGGTGCTGGATGCCTGGCTGGATTCGAATCTGGACGGTGTCTGGAGTTCGACCGCGCTGGAGTATGTGGTTCAGGGGCAGACCTTGTTCCCGGGCAACAACGCGGTGAGTTTCACCATTCCCGCGAACGCGGCGCTCGGTGCGAACTACCTGCGGTTCCGCCTGACCAGCACAGGGGTGGCGAGTCCGAAAGGGAGCGCGCAGGACGGCGAGGTGGAGGATTACCTTGTCACGATTTCCGATCCTGATAACGGGGTCGACTTCGGTGATGCGCCGGACGGACCGTATCCGACTCTGGCGGTCAACAACGGGGCGGCGCACGTGATCGTGCCGGGGTATCAGCTGGGCTTGCTGACGACGGACGGCGAGGCAGACGGCCAACCGGATGCCACGGCGACCGGTGACAACCTGGCCGGGACGGATGACGAAGCGGCCGGCGACGGGGTGTTTGTCTATCCGCTGATCAGCGGGCAGCTCGGCGCGATCGACGTGCAGGTGGCCGGCGGCGCTGGGTTTGTGGACGCGTGGCTGGACTTCAACGGCGACGGCAATTGGTCGGATCCCGGCGAGCGGCTGGGTTCCGGGTCGGTGGCCGTGACTCCCGGCTGGAACCAGATTGCCTTCGGGGTTCCGGCGGGTTCGGTGACGAGTGGATCGACATTCCTGCGGGTTCGCTTCAGTTCCACCGGTGGCCTGCTGCCGGCCGGTCCGGCGTCCGACGGCGAGGTGGAGGACCATGAGGTCCGCATCGTGCCGGAAGGGTCGATGGAATTCGACTATGGCGATGCCATGGATCCGACGTATCCGACATTGAATGCCAGCCTTGGGGCGGCGCACCTTGCGGGCGGTCCGCTGTGGTTGGGGCCGGCGGTTGATCCGGAAGCGGACGGCCAGCCGACGCCCGCGGCGGACGGCGACGATCTGGCAGGGGTGCCGGACGAGGATGGCGTGAGTATTCCGTATCCGATCGTGGCCGGGTTGATCAACAACGTGTGGATCGATGTCTCGGGCGGAGGTCCGGGGTATGTCGATGCGTGGGTGGACCTCAACGGGAATGGCAGTTGGGGTGATCCCGGCGAGCAGGTGCTGGTTTCGTGGCCGGTTCCCGGGCCCGGCATGCACATGGTCACGCTGCCGGCGATTCCGTCGTCCTCGGTGGTCAGCGGGGTGACGGTGGCGCGTTTCCGGATCAGTTCCACAGGTGGTCTGGGGGTCACGGGATTCGCCCAGGACGGCGAGGTGGAGGACCACGAGGTGGAGGTCTGGGATGATGGCGCGTTCGACTGGGGTGACGCACCGGATGCCTTCTATCACACGTGGATGGCGGGCAATGGCGCGGCGCACCTGATCGACTGGACCTTCTATCTCGGGGCGACTCCCGGGATGTCGATCGATGCCGATCCGGACGGTCAGCCCAATGCCACGGCGACCGGTGACGATGCCGACGGCAACGATGACGAGGACGGCCTCACGTTCCTGTCGGAATGGATCAGCGGATGTGACGCGGACTTCGACGTGGTGGCGTCCAAGGCGGGCATGCTGCAGGCGTGGATCGACTACGATGGCGATGGAACCTGGAATCAGGCGAACGAGAACATCATTGCCTCCCAGGCGATCGCGGCGGGGCTGAACTCATTCAGCGTGACCCTGCCGGACGACATTGGTCCGCACGATGGATACGCCCGGTTCAGGCTGAGCAGCAGTGCCGTCGGCTATGACGGATACGGCGGGGACGGCGAGGTCGAGGACTATCTGGTGCCGATCGGGCGCCGGATCCAGTCGGCGATTTCGGTGGATCTCACGACGAGTCCGATGACCGTGACGCTGACGTGGACGGCGTGGGGTGGTGCCGGGGAATACTGCGTTTACAGTTCGACGGATCTGACCGGTTCGTTCCCGGCGGACTGGACGTTGGAGGCGAGCGGGATCACGGCGACGACGTGGAGTGAAATGCCGACCGCGGTGCGGAAGTTCTACATCGTGGTGGCCTTCCCGTGAGGTGCCGGTCTGATGCGGGCGGCGGGGTCATTATGGCTCCGCCGCCTGTTTTTCAGGTGCAGTGCAAACACAACACGGGCGATGACTGGTGAGTCCGCAGACTGTTCCAGACACCGCCCGTGTCGGTTATGGCAAGTGAGAGTGTGAGTTGGTCGGGGACCGGGCTCCGTGAAACGGGGCTTGGGACACCGGCTCCGCCTGAGAGTAGGAGGAGCTGGCGTCTCAAGACGGTTTCTCAGAGGCGGAATCTCCAGAGGTCTTTGGTTTCGCTGTCGCGCCAGGCGGGGCGGCGTGCGATGGGGTCCTGCAGGGTGCGGATGGTTTTGCGGCCTCCGGTGGTGAGGAAGGTTCCGCAGTCGATGGTCACGACGCGCAGGCCCATGTAGTAGGTGCCGTTGACGTTGGTGACTGCGTCATCGCCGAAGGAGGACGCGAGGTGGTTTTTAAGGAACAAGGCCTCTTTCCTGCCGAGGAACAGGAAGGCGGGGGTCTCACCGTTGGCGCTTTTGGCGCGAATGATACCGGCCACGGCAGCACTGTCCCACTCGTCCAACATGGACAGGTCGGACGGCACCGTGATGTGGTCCGGGATCGGCATGCTTTGTTCTGCAATATTCATTGTTTTTCTTGTTTGTTTGTGGGTGATTGGTTTGAAAGCAAAACTTGTGCCAGTGCTGTTGAATCTGGCACGTGATCGCGTGTCGACTGGCGATCGAGGGGGAGCAAGGGGCGGGGTGAAAGCACGTTGGAATGGTTTGGAAACCCTGTGACTACGCTGCCGAGGGCTGGTTAAGACATATGAAACTCTTGTGGGTTCCGACAAATATGAGAGCGTGACATTTTTGATGCAAAATTAGTGAGGCGGTGGGGGTGGTCGTGAGCGATGGTGGTTGAATCATGACAAATTGTTCCGGATTTGCGCGATTCGACATCTGGCATCCTATTTGCTTGGAGGGGGTGGTTGGATGAATCACTTTCATGGAGCAAGACTAATTGCGTGAAAAAGCCCGAAAATGAGAACCACTGGAGAGCTGTGAAGGAAACGATTGAGAGTATATTTGGGAGTTTCATGCGTGAGGAGCGTCTGCCTCCGGTGTTTCTGGAGAAGCTGTGCGATCATTACGTGCCGTTGGCGGAGCAGGTAGCGGAGTGGCGGAGAGGCAAGCCGGCGGGGCCGTTGTTGCTGGGGGTGAACGGGGCGCAGGGGACGGGGAAGTCGACGTTGGCGGGGGCCTTGGCGCTGGCGTTGGAGGAGATGCACGGGATGAGTGTGGCGGTGGTGTCGATCGATGATCTTTACCTGACGAAGTCCGACCGCGAGGAGTTGGCGGCCAGGGTGCATCCGTTGTTGGTGACCCGGGGGGTGCCGGGGACGCATGATGTGGCGTTGGGGTGTTCGGTGCTGGATGCATTGTCCTCGGGCGAGCCGTGTGCGGTGCCGAGGTTTGAGAAGGCGCGGGACGACCGTGCGGCGAGGTCGGACTGGACGGAGGTATCGGAGCCGGTGGACGTCATTATATTCGAAGGCTGGTGTGTGGGGGCTCGGGCGCAGGATGAGTCGGAGCTGGCGGAGCCGGTGAACGCGCTTGAGCGGGATGAGGATGCGGACGGGGTGTGGCGGAGGTATGTGAACGACGCGCTGGCGGGGCCGTATGTCGGGTTGTTCGGGAGGTTCGACCGGTTGGTGATGTTGTGTCCGCCGGGGTTCGAGTGCATCCGGGACTGGCGGGGCGAGCAGGAGGAGAAGCTGCGGCAGAAGTTCCTAACAAAGGGTGAGCCGCTGCCGGATGGGGTGATGGACGAGGCCGGGTTGTTGCGGTTCATCAGCCATTACGAACGAATGACGCACTGGATGCTGGAGGAAATGCCGGGGCGTGCCGATGTGGTGTTTATGATGAACCGTGAGCGGGACATTGTGGAAAGCCGGGCATGACGGGAATGAGGGAAAAGCTGATTGTGGTGACGGATCTCGACGGGACTCTGTTGGACGATTCGTATCGTTGGGACGCGGCGGCGGAGTCGGTGGAGGAGCTGCGGCGGCGGGGATTCCCGTTGGTGTTGAATTCATCCAAAACGCTGGCGGAGATGAGGGATTTGGCGCGGGAGCTGGAGACGGTGGCGCCACTGGTGGCGGAGAATGGAGGGGTGGTGGCGGTGCCGGAGGAATCCGGGCTCGCGGAGTATTGCGGGGGAGCGGAGAAACGTGACGGGTATCTGCTGAATTTTCCCGGCACTTCGCGTGAGAGGATTCTGGAGGTCGCGCACGGATTGAGGGCGGAGCGGGGCTATCGGTTCGAGGGCTTCGCGGATTGGCCGGTGGAGACGATTGTCGGTCACACCGGGCTGAGTGCGGAGCAGGCCGGGCTGTCGGCGCGGCGGGTGGCGACCGAGCCGATTCGCTGGCATGATAGTGAGGACAGGCTGGCGGAGTTTTCCGGGTTGCTGGGCGGGCATGGCATCCGGATCCTGCGTGGCGGGCGGTTTCTGCACCTGATGGGGATGTGCGACAAGGCGGGTGGTTTGCGGGAGGTGGCGAAATTTTACCGGTTGGCGGAGCCTGGTGTGGCATGGACGACGATGGCGCTCGGCGACAGTGCGAATGACCTGGGCATGCTGAATGCGGCGGACATCGCGGTGGTGATTCCCAATCTGCACGGTGGGCCCTTGTTGAAGCCGGAAGGCGGGTGCATCTTCACGGCGACGAAGGCGGGGCCGGAGGGCTGGCACGAGGCGCTTTCACATTTTCTAGAACACTGATACAGACACTTTACAGCCATGGGAGATTTTTATCAAAACGGACAGGTTACGACGCTTCATCATCTCACCGAGCGGCCGCTGCGGCAGGTGGAGGCGGACCTGATGGAGTTTCGCAAGACCCGTCCGATGGCGTTGGTGCTGCCTTCGCTGTATTCGGAACTGGAAGGGCACGCGCTGCCGATGATCGTGGACGAGCTTTCGCACGTTCCGTATCTGGATCAGATCGTGGTGGGGCTCGACCGCGCGACGGAGGACCAATACCGGCATGCGCTGGAGTTTTTCAACCGTCTGCCGCAGAGGCCGCAGGTGTTGTGGAACGACGGGCCGCGGCTGAAGAAGATCGACGCGATCCTGCATTCGCACGGGTTGGCGCCGGAGGAAATGGGCAAGGGCCGGAACGTGTGGTACATGTTCGGATACATTCTGGCGACCGGGCGGGCGCAGGCGGTGGCGCTGCATGATTGCGACATCACGACCTACAAGCGCGACCTGCTGGCGCGGCTGATCTATCCGGTGGCGAATCCGGGGTTTTCCTTCAAGTTCTGCAAGGGGTATTACGCGCGGGTGGCGAAGGGGAGCATGAACGGAAGGGTTTGCCGCCTGCTGGTGACGCCGTTGATCCGGGCGCTGAAGAAGGTGTGCGGGCCGAATGACTATCTGGATTATCTCGACGGTTTCCGCTATCCGCTGGCGGGCGAGTTTTCGCTGCAGCGGGACGTGATCGAGGACATCCGGATTCCCTCGGACTGGGGGCTGGAGATGGGGGTGATTTCCGAGATGCAGCGCAATTATTCGACGCGCATGATCTGTCAGGTCGACATTGCGGAGACCTATGACCACAAGCACCAGGATCTATCCGCCGACGACCGGGACAAGGGTCTGTCCAAGATGGCGTCGGACATTTCGAAGTCGTTGTTCCGCAAGATGGCGACGCAGGGCACGGTGTTTTCCGCGGAGACGATCCGCACGATCAAGGCGACCTACTTCCGGATGGCGCTGGATCTGGTGGACAGCTATCACGCGGATGCGGAGCTCAACGGTCTCAACTACGACCGTCACAAGGAGAACCAGGCGGTCGAGCTGTTTTCCGAGAACATTCTGGATGCGGGCAGCAAGTTTCTCGAGCACTCGATGGCCACGCCGTTCATGCCGAGCTGGAAGCGGGTGATTGCGGCGGTGCCGGATATTTTCGACCAACTGCTGGAGGCCGTGGATGCGGATGCGAACGAGTATGGATCCGCCGAGGTGATCAACCCGAGCCTGCATCCGGGGGCGCTGCGGCTCCGCCAGCGGGTTTCGCTGCACCTCGAGGAGTTGTATGGGAAGGATGGGCAGGGGAAACTGACGGACCGGTTGTTGACGGTTGCGGGGTTGAAGAGCCAGCCGACGCATCAGGCGGCCAACGCCCGGAAATGGAATCAGAAGGACGTGATCATGATCACGTATGGTGATTCGATCATCGACGAGGGGCATACGCCGTTGAAGTCGCTGTATCGCTTCATGAACCGTGAGCTCAAGGGGGTGATCAGCGGGGTGCATATCCTGCCGTTTTCGCCGTATAGCTCGGACGATGGATTTTCGGTGATCGACTACAACGAGGTGAATCCGGATTTGGGGACCTGGGACGACATCAAGATGATCGGCGCGGACTACAAGCTGATGGCGGATCTGGTGGTGAACCATTGTTCGAGCGAGTCGAAGTGGTTCAAGAACTACCTGAGGGGTGAGGCGCCGGGTAAGGATTATTTCATCGAGCAGCCGCCGGACACGGATTTGAGCGAGGTGGTCCGGCCGCGCAGCAGCCCGTTGCTGACGAAGGTGGAAACCGTGGATGGCGAGAAGCACGTCTGGTGCACGTTCAGTGCGGACCAGGTGGATCTGAACTATGCGAACCCCGAGGTGCTTTTCGAGATGGTCCGGATCATTCGCGACTACATCGAGAAGGGCATCCGGTTCTTCCGTCTGGACGCGGTGGCGTTTGTCTGGAAGGAGCCGGGGACGAGCTGCGTGCACCTGCCGCAGACGCATGAGTTGATCAAGCTGCTGCGGTTGGTGATTGAGAATCTGGAGCCGGCTGCGGTGGTGATCACGGAGACGAACGTGCCTAACAGGGAGAACCTGTCATATTTCGGCAACGACAACGAAGCCCACCTGATCTATAACTTCTCGCTGCCGCCGTTGTTGATCAACGCGCTGCTAACAGGGTCTAGCAAGTATTTGAAGTCGTGGATGATGTCGATGCCGCCGGCGCGCCGCGGGCGCGGGTATCTGAACTTCATCGCGTCTCACGATGGCATCGGCGTGCGGCCCGCGGAGGGGCTGCTGTCCGAGAGCGAGCAGGAGGATTTGCTGGGGACGCTGCAGTCGTTCGGCGGGCACATATCGATGCGGCGGATGCCGGACGGGGTGGAGAAGCCCTACGAGGTGAACATTTCGTTGTTTGACGCCTTCAAGGGCATGGTCGGGAAAGGTCCTGACGAGTGGCAGGCGGAGCGTTTCCTCTGTGCGCACACGATATTGTTGGCGTTGGAGGGGATTCCGGCGATTTACATCCACTCGATGCTCGGGACTGAGAATGATCACGAGGGGGTGGCGCGCACGGGGCGCAACCGGTCGATCAACCGCCGCAAGTGGAAGGCGAGCGAGCTGGATGAGGCGCTGCAGGACGAGGGCAAGCCGCACGGGCGGGTGTTTGCGGAGATGAAGCGCCGGATCAAGATCCGGACCGCGCAGGCGGCGTTTCACCCGAATGCCACGCAGTATACGCTGCACTTCGGGGATGAGATTTTCGGGTTCTGGCGTGAGAGCATCAAGCGTGACCAGAGTGTGTTCGCGTTGCACAACATCAGTGACAAGCCGCAGCAGGTGTCGCTGGTGGAGCTGAATCTGATCGGCACCGAATCGTGGCGCGACCTGCTGACGGACACGATCTTCGACAACATCGGGCAGGCGGTGACGCTCGAGCCCTACCAGTGCATGTGGATCAGCAACCGCTGATGGGAGGGCGGCCGTCACCGTCGATCAGTCGGTGACCCTGGCGTCGCTGAGTGACAGGCTGTCGTTCTTGAAGCTGATGCGGCCTTCGACCTGGAGCCAGTCGCCCTGCCTCACGGGGAGCAGGAGTTCGCGGCTGGCTTCGCTGAAGGTGGCGTCGATCTGGATTGTGCTGGCGGTGGTCTGGTTCGCGGACTGGATTTGGTAGGGGATGCTGAATTTCGCGCGGATTTCTCCGCCGGAATCGCGGATGTCCCTGACCCTGAGTTGCCAGGATACGGTGGTGTCGGTTGCGCGTGAGCGGAACTCCGAGCGGGCGAGTGCGGTCATGCCGCTGTCGGTCATGAAGGCGAGGTATTGCTCGCGGGTGAGGGGGCTGGTTCCGGTGTAGGGAGGGATGTTGGCGGTATCCCCGGCATTGAGGATGATGCTTCCGGCGGTGGCTTCCCGTGCGTTGTGGGCGATGGCCTCGACTTCGGCGGTCAGTGCTTCGTGGTGTTTTGACCTGACTTTGGTGAAGAGTCCGACGATGAGGAAAACCGCAATGAGGAATGCGAGCAGGATGGCAAAAACGGCGATGCCACAGCCGGTGGTGGTTTTTAGTTTCATCGGATCACTTATCGCACGTTTCCAGGGTGCGTGCGATGGGAAACTCTGATGGAGATTGGAGCGGTGGGAGGCGGCCGTCAGTTCTTGTTGACCAGGCGTTCGAGTCGTTCGATTTCGGACGGTTTGAAACAGTGGGTGTCATCCGCTTTCATCAGGGCGAGGGCGGCGTCCGGGCGGCCGATGTCTTCGAGGACGCGGGCCCTGGCTTTGAGGTGGGTGAACCAGATGGTGCGGTTGGAGTCGCTGGTGATGCCCATTTGGGCCATGTGAGCGGCCTTGTTCCGGAGTTCGCGGAGGGCGGGGCCTTTCTGGCCGGTGTTTGCGAGGGCGATGGCGTAGCGACCTGAGCAGGCGACGTCGGCGAGCGCGAAGTGGCCGGTCGGGAGTTCGCGGGCGGGCCCGAGTTGCTGGTTTTGGCGGACGAAGGACGCGACCGTCGGTTGCCAGAGGTGGTTCTGGCGGTCGATGATTTTCTGCCAGTCGTTGTTTCGGATGTCGCGGTCGTGGAGTTCCCAGATGGCGCGGGCCTGGGCGGGGTATTGTTTCAGGACGTCTCCGCAGAGGGTGTCGAGGTCGTGCCAGACGAATGACCGGCGTGCGGAGATGACGGCGAAGAGTGCGATGAGCGCGAGCGCGGCGTAGCGGGGAGTGGTTTGCGGGAGGAGTTTTTGCCATGCGACGGCGAGCACGATGGCGATGCCGAGGCAGAACCACGGGAGGCCCGGATAGATGCGGTATTCCGGCATGAACTCGGGGATCAGGTAGGCGACCCGGAAGAGCATGGTGGCGACGAAAAGGAACAGGCAGACGCCGAAGGGGCGGGTGGATTTGCGCCACGCGAGGGCGATGGCGATGCCGGTGAGGGCGAGCATGCCGGCCGCGGCCCACAGCGCTGTAGTGTCCTGAGTGCTGAAGATGCCGCCGTCCTTCGCGATGAGGGTTTCGGAGATGTGGTGGTCGGAGCAAAGCGAGGTGGGGACGAACGCGCGCCATGCGAACTCCCAGAATACCCGTGCGACGGTGTAGCCGTGGCCGATGAAGCGGGGGTCGTGCATCCTGTCGATGGTGTGCGCGATGTTGCCTTTGGTGGCGGTGGCCCAGATGGCGGCGAGCGCGACGACGCCCAGGGCGACGATCCACCATTTCCGGCGCAGCAGGGTCCAGTGGGGGCGGGTCATGGCGGCGAGACCGACGGCGCCGACCATCATCAGGGCGTGGAAGATGCCGGGGCCCTTGGACATCGAGGCGGCGAGCACGGCGAGGGCGGTCCAGAGGAGAGGGGGCCATCCGCCGGATTGAAGGAACGTCAGCAGCGCGCGGCAGGCGAGCAGTGAGAAGAGGGTGACCCATGCGAGGTCCTGGGTGCGGGCGTAGTTGGGGATCTCGCTGCCGAGCGGGTGGACGGCGAAGAGCAGGGCGCCGAACAGGGCGGCGTTGCGGTAGGATTGGTTGTTCAGGAAATCCCTGGCGAAGGCGAAAAGCGCGCAGGCGACGGAGGTGTGGAGGAGCCAGTTGACGGCGTGGAATCCGACGGGTGAGGGGCCGAAGAGTTTGGTCTGGATGATGTAGCCGAGGCGGGTCCAGAAGAGGGCGAAGCCTTTCCAGAGATCGGCGTTTCTGACGGCGTCACTTTGTTCAATCTGCGGGAAGTCATCCATGTAGAACTGCGAGCCGAGGCACCAGATGTGTGCGGCGGCGCAGGCAAGGATGATCCAGAGGAAGGGGCGGTCGGTGGAGTGTTTCGGGGATTCCCGGGCGGAGGGATCTGCTGGACTGGACATGGTTCGGTTCGCTGGCAGGGGAGGTTATTCCGGGTCCGGGAGGTCGTCGATGGAGCCGAGGTCGAGGGTGCCGGATTGGTTTTTTCCGGTGCTGGAGTGTTTGGATGCGAAGAGCAGGGTGCCGGGTTTGAGGATCTTGTTGACGGCGGTGCGGAACTCCGGGTGGAGGGTGAAGTTTTCACGCATGTAGGCGCCGATGTCGTGTGTGGCCTCGCCGCCGGTCATGGACAGAACGGTCCATGGATGGACGGTGATTTCCGGGTCGTCCGGTGCGGGGGTGCCGGGTCCATCGAGCATGAGGAAGAGGATTTCCGGGAGGGTGTCGGCGGGGACGTTGATGGTCACCGGGCATTGGCCGATCTGGACGCCGTTTCGCCAGACGTAGACGGTGCGGTCGGTGTAGCTGAGGAAGATGGTGAGCGGGCCTGATGGGGATTTTTCCGGTTCCCAGATCGGCCGGCCTTTGGGCAAGGCGCGGTTGCTTTGCTCGGGGGTGGATGATTCGAGCAGGACGGCTGCGGGTGCGGAGGAGTTTGAGGGGGTGGAGTTTTTTCTGGTGATGACGAGGGTGGCGCCGTCGCGCAGTTCCGGGAGGAGTTTGTCGGAAAAGCGCGGGGGCAGGTGGAGTGAGTTGAAGGGAGCGGGGCGGGGTGCGGGGCCGGCGGCGGGGATGGAGAGGCCGGTCCATGAGAGTTGGCGGGTGAGCGGGCGGGCGGCGTCGTGCGCGGGGTGTTCCTCGTGGGGGGTGATGGCGAAGACGCCGGTGGGTGCGGGGGATTCCGGGCTGCCGAAAGAGCCGGTCGAGCGGGCGAACTGGACGCCGTTGCGGAAGGCGTAGAGCATTTGGTCGTCGAGGCTGCAGACGAGCAGGATGGGGCCGGCGGGCGAGACATCGGGTTTCCACTCGAATTGGCCGGGTTTGAGGGATTCTTCGGCGGTGGATTGCGGGCCGACGGCGAGCAGCAGCGATGCGAGCGCGGGGAGGATGAGACGCATGTGCCGAGGGTGGGTGGAAGAACCGGCGGGGGCAAGCGTTTGGAGGCGGTGCTCGCTGGTCGGCGGGCCGGGATTGGCGGGCCGGGATGGTGGCGGATGGCACAAAAAAACCGGCGCCTCCGTGGGGAGACGCCGGTTTGGTTGATCGGTTGCGGGCGATGAGGTCACCGCCCTTCCGTGATTATTCGGCGGTTTCGGCCGGGGCTTCGGTTTCCGCTTTTTCGGCGGCTTGGTCGCGGAGCCATGCGCGGCGTGACATTTTCACGCGGCCGCGCTCGTCGACGCCGAGGCATTTGGCGGAGATGGTTTCGCCCTTCTTGACGACGTCTTCCACTTTCTCGGTGCGGCCTTCGGCCAGTTCGGAGATGTGGATGAGGCCGTCCTTGCCGGGGAGCACTTCCATGAATGCGCCGAATGCGGTGACGGAAACGACGGGGCCGGTGTAGGTTTCACCGACTTCGATTTCCTTGAACATGCGGTCGATCATTTCCTTGCAGCGTTCGAGGCCTTCCTGTTTGGAGGCGTAGATGTGCACGGTGCCGTCGTCCTCGATGTTGATCTCGGCGCCGGTCTCGGCCTGGATGCCCTTGATGTTCTTGCCACCAGGTCCGATGAGTTCGCCGATGCGATCCGCCGGGATCTTGATGGAAACGATGCGCGGGGCGTGCGGGCTGAGTTCACCTGGGGTGGTGATGGACTCGGCCATTTTGTCGAGCACGAGGCTGCGGCCGTTTTTGGCGATGGTGATCGCTTCCTCGAGGATCGGCAGCGGGAGGCCGGGCAGCTTGAGGTCAAGCTGGTAGCCGGTGACGCCTTCGGAGGTTCCACAGAGTTTGAAGTCCATGTCGCCGTAGAAGTCTTCGGAGCCGATGATGTCGAGCAGGCACTTGTGTTCCTTCATGGAGCCGTCCTCGTTGTTTTCCGTGACGAGGCCGACGGAGATGCCGGCGACGGGGCGGATGAGGGGCACGCCGGCGTCGAGCAGCGACATGGTGCCGGCGCAGACGGTGGCCATGGAGGTGGAGCCGTTGGACTCGGTGACTTCGGAGGAAACGCGGATGGCGTAGGGGAAGTCTTCCTCGGACGGGATGACCGGTGCGATGGAGCGCTCTGCGAGCGAGCCGTGACCGATTTCGCGGCGGTTGATGCCACCCATGCGGCCGGTGTCACCGACGGAGAAGGGCGGGAAGTTGTAGTGGAGGATGAAGCGCTTGCTGTCCACGCCGCCGGAGTAGTTGTCGAAGTATTGTTTTTCGTCGGCGGGGGCGAGGGTGGTTATGCCCAGTGCCTGGGTTTCACCGCGGGAGAAGATGGCGGATCCGTGCACGCGGGGCAGGGTGCCGATTTCTCCGTAGAGCGGGCGGAGTTGGTCGATGGTGCGGCCGTCGGCGCGCACGCCTTTTTCCATGATGGAGATGCGGAACGCCTTCTTCTGGATGTATTCGAAGACCTGTTCGATTTCGAAGTCGGTGGTTTCCGGATATTTTTCCATGATGGCGGCTTCCACTTCGTCGCGGAGGGCGCCGACTTTTTTGCCGCGTTCGGTTTTGGTGGGCGCGTAGATGGCATCTTCGATGCGGTCGCCGGCGACTTGGTAGCCGATTTCGAGGAGTTCTTCCTTGGCGACGTTGACTTCGTATTCGCGTTTTTCCTTACCGGCCTTGGCGACGAGTTCTTCCTGGAGTTCGACGAGTTTGGTGACGGCTTCCTGAGCGGCGCGGAGGGCGGCGACGAAGTCGGCTTCCGGGAGTTCGTTGGCTTCGCCCTCGATCATGATGACGTCGGTTTTGTTACCGACGTAGACGAGGTCGAGGTCGCTGTCTTCGCGTTGTTCGTGGGTCGGGTTGATGACGAACTGGCCATCGACACGGCCGACGCGCACGGCGCCGATGGGGCCGGCGAACGGGATATCGGAGAGGCAGAGGGCGGCGGACGCGCCGTTCATGGCGAGCACGTCGGCGTCATTTTCGCCGTCAGCGGAGAGCAGGATGGCGATGACCTGGGTTTCGTAGAGGTAGCCTTTGGGGAAAAGCGGGCGCAGCGGACGGTCGGTCATGCGGCAGGTGAGGATTTCCTTTTCGGTGGGGCGGCCTTCGCGTTTGAAGTAACCACCGGGGAAGACGCCGGCAGCGGAGGCTTTTTCCTTATATTCCACGGAGAGCGGGAACCAGGATTGTCCGGGTTTGATCTTCGTCTGAGAGACTGCGGTGACGAGGATGATGGTATCACCGCAGCGGACCGTGACGGCGCCGTCGGCGAGTTTGGCGAGTTTGCCGGTTTCGATCGTCATCGGGTTGGTTCCGACGTCGGCCGTGAGGGTATGGATGTTCATTGTCTGTTTTCTTCTTTCGTTGCGTACAAGCCGTCCGGCGTAGTGCGTTCGGGCGTGGGGTTTTCAGGACAAAATCCGCCGCCCGTAACGATCGGGCAGGCGGATATGGTTTTGGTCCTGCGGCGTGCGCTAATTGGTTGGGCGCGCCAGCCGATTCGCGAATCAGCCACGAGGTTTCCCCCGTGGCTGATTGCAGAAACTGTTTAGTGTCGGAGTCCGAGGCTCTTGATGAGCTCCTGGTATTTTTCTTCGGAGCCTTTTTTCAGGTAGTCGAGCAGTTTGCGGCGCTGGGCGACTTGGGCGAGCAGTCCGCGGCGGGACGAGAAGTCCTTGGTGTGGATTTTGAGGTGCTCGGTGAGGCTGAGGATTTGTTTGGTGAGCAGTGCGACTTGGTAGGGTGCGCTGCCGGTGTCTCCTTCGTGGAGTTTGTAGTCTTCGAGGTTGATTTCGTTGGTGCTCATGGTCTTAGGGGATGGGTCCAGCAAGTTGCCGCCGGGCCGTCCTAGGTTGTAGGTTGGGCGCGGAAGAAAACGCAGCGGCCCCGGGTTTGCAAGACAATTGGGAGAATTACGGGGATTTTCCGGTGGCTTTGGTTGGGGGTGGGGCGGGGTGTTGGCATGGGCGGGCGATGCGAATGACGGTGGCGGCGAGTGCGAGGGCGGCGATCAGGGTGGCGGTGATGGATGAGAATCCGGTGGCCATGAGGGCATAGGCGAGGCCGGCACCGGTGGCGGCGAGTGCGGCGAATGGGAGTTGGGAGGTCACGTGGTCGAGGGTTTCGCAGCCGGACGCGAGGGCGCTGACGATGGTGGTGTCCGAGAACGGGCTGCAGTGGTCGCCGAGGGTGGCTCCGCCAAAGACCGCGCCGATGACCATGGTGACGATGGTGGTGGATTCGGCGGGCGGGAGCGTGCTGGAAACGGCGAGTGCCGCGGGCAGTGCGAGCGGCATGAGCAGCCCCATGGTGCCCCATGAGGAGCCGGTGGTGAAGGCCATGGCGGAGCCGGTGAGGAAAACGGCGAGCGGAAGCCAGCGGGCGGGGATGCCGTCGGCGAGGAGGTCGGAGATGTGGTCGATGGTGCCGATGGCGTTGAACTGGCTGCCGAGTGTCCAGGCGAGGATGAGGACGAGCAGTGCGGGGAGGAGTGAGCCGGCGCCCTGCACGGCGGCATGGCCGGCTTCGTGGCGGCGGTGGGACGGGAACCAGAGGAGTGCGGCGATGAGTCCGGCGGTGCTGCCGGCGACGAGGGCGTAGGGTCCGGCGTTTCCGCTGAACGCCTGGCGCCAGCCGGCAGCGCTGAGGATATTGGGGATCGGGTCCGAGAGCAGGGGGAAGCTGGCGAGGATGCCGGTGACGAGCACGGCGAGCGGGATGATGATGACGCGGGTTGGGGCGTTTGCCGGGTGCTTGTGGTCGGGGTGAGGCTGGGGGCGGGGTTTGAATTTGCGCATGGCGGCGGGTTGCCAGCCGATGAGGATTGCCAGCGGGACGAGCATGAGGGCGAGCAGGCAGTAGGGGTTTGCCGGGATGGACTGGAAGAAGAGTGCGTAGGGTTCGACGGGGAACGGGGCGTTTTCGAGGCCTTGCTGGATCAGGCTGAGCTGGGTGGCGATCCAGGTGGAAATGAAGGCGACGCAGGCGATGGGTGAGCCGGTGGAGTCGACGACCCATGCGAGGCGTTGGCGTGAGACTCCGGCGCGGTCGGCGAGCGGGCGGGCGATGCGGCCGGTGAGCAGGCTGCTGGCGAGGCCGTCGAAGAAACAGAGCAGGCCCATGGCGAAGACGCCGCCGAGCAGTCGGCGTTCGCTCTGGTTGGTGCCGAGCACGCGTTTGAGGAGGGACTCGAAGCCGCCGGATTTTTCGAGCACGCCGGCGAAGGCGCCGAGGGTGAGGGTGAAGACGAGTGCGCCGGTTCTCCACGGTCCCTGGATGGCGGGGAAGAGGTGGGTGGTGAGGGTTTCCCGCAGTGCGGTGAGCGGAGTTCCGGAGATCAGCCATCCTGCGGCAAGCACGCCGACGGCGAGTCCTGTGATGGCGTTGCGGGTGGCGATGATGCTGGCGATCGCGACGAGTGCGGGCCAGAGGGAGTGGAAAAGGGAGCCGTCGCCAAGCGCCGCGACGGCGGGTGAGACGGAGAGGAGGGTGATCGGGATGAGCCAGCGCGCCACGTTCATGGAGGGGTGGCGCGGAGTGAATCATCTACGCCTGCGGGAGGCGAGCATGATGAGGCTGGAGCCGATCATCAAGCTGCTGGCGGGCTCCGGAATGACGAGGTAGCCGATGTCGTAGAGGGATGCGATGGTGGTATCGCTGAGGAAGCTGCTGCCGCTGAGGACGCCACTCATCAGTTCATCGTCGAAGGATTCTCCGGCATAGGTTCCGTAGAGCACGATGGGGGCGGCGCTGCTGTCGCCGGGATCCGAGTCGTAGCTGGCGGTGTTTTCATACATGTAATTGTCGGTGACTTCGTTCCAATGGCCGGAGGAGGTTCCGGAGTCGCCGTCGAGTTCGACGGGGACGTAGGTGGCGGAGGGGTCGAATTCCGCCTGATAAGCGGCGAGAGCGGCGCTGCCGACGTATTGGCCCGGGATTCCACCGGTGAGGGTGCGGTTGCCGGTGGTGTCGTCGCCGTCGTTGTAGACTTGATTGTCTTCCCAGAGGGTTCCGATGCCGAGCGCGTGGCCGATTTCGTGGCAGATGGTCAGGTAGTTGAGTTCGCCGGCGTCGTCGTGGGTGTTGAATGTGGCGCTGCCGGCGGTGGAGATGATGAATTTTCCGTTGCTGGTATTGGCGTCAGCGACAACTCCCGAGTAGGCGAGGGAGGATGGGCCGGCGGAACCGAGGAGCACGCCGCCGCCGGAGGATGCCTGGCTGAAGGTGTCGACGGTGAGCGTCCATGTGCGGGTGCTGCCATCGCGGTAGCCGATGATCACCTCGTCCCAGAAGGCCAGTGCCTTGGTGAAATAGGATTGCTCCGTGGTGGAGAGGTCGTTGAGGGCGTTGTCCGTGAAACTGACGTTGAAGGTGATCCCGGAGTAGGAGGATGTGTCGTAAGTTTGCGCGGAGGCCGTGGAAATCAGGGCGGACCATCCGAGGATGGGTAAAATGACTCGCGCGTTCATGCCATTCAGCTATGATGGAAAATGCTCAGGATAACAAGACTTTTTTGTTAATTTGATATAACGCGATGACGTTATTATTGAGTAATTTCGAAGGGTTTGCCGATAACTCCCCCATGAAGGGTTGGTTTTATAAAATATATCACAGATGCCCGCCTGTGAGGTGGCGTGCCACGTGGATGAAGTGGAGGTGGTCTGAAGGCGATCACCTGCGCCTGCGGGAGGCGAGCATGATGAGGCTGGAGCCGATGAGGAGGGTGCTGGCGGGCTCCGGCACGACGAGGTAGCCGATGTCGTAGAGGGATGCGATGGTCGTCTCGCTGAGGAAGCCGCTGCCGCTGAGGACACCGGTCATGAGTTCGTCGTCGAGGGATTCGCCCGAGTTGGAGCCGGAGAGCACGATGAGGGCGGCGCTGCCGTCGCCGGGGTCGGAGTCGTAGCCGGCGGAGTTTTCATCGGCGAAGTTGTCGGTGACTTCGTTCCAATGGCCGTCGGCGGTGCCGGATCCGCCGTCGAGTTCGACGGGGATGAACGTCGCGGTGGGGTCGAACTCCGACTGATAGGCGGCGAGTGCGGCGGTGCCGAGGTATTCGCCCGGGGTGCCGCCGGTGAGGGTGCGGTTGCCGGTGGTTTCGTCGCCGTCGTTGTAGACTTGATTGTCTTCCCAGAGGGTTCCGATGCCGAGGGCGTGGCCGATTTCGTGGCGGATGGTCAGCGGGTTGAGCGGGCCGGCGTCTTCGTGGACGTTGAAGCTGGCGTTTCCTGCGGTGGAGAGGATGAATCTTCCGTTGCTGGTATTGGCGTCAGCGACAACTCCCGAGTAGGCGAGGGAGGATGGGCCGGCGGAACCGAGGACCACACCGCCGCCGGATGATGCCTGGCTGAAGGTGTCGACGGTGAGCGTCCAGGTGCGGTTGACGCCGTCGCGGTAACCGGTGATCACATCGTCCCAGAAGGACAAGCCATCAGTGAAATAGGATTGCTCCGTGGTGGAGAGGTCGTTGAGCGCATTCGCGGTGAATTCGACACTGAAAGTGACTGCGGCGTGGGCGGTGCCCGTGCAAAGAAAGGCGGAGAATCCGAGGGCGGGCAAAAAACGACGCACGATCATCACAGGGAGACTGAAGGGAAAATCCACCGGAGAACAAGAAAATTTCGAAGAATTGATAATTTATGTGTTTTTTACTCCTTCGAATCACCGGTGATCCGTGAGTTTTCTGATGCGGCGGGTGTCGACCCAGTGGTTGTGGAGCAGTCCGACGACGGTCAGGGCGCGGTTGTCATCGGACCACTGGAGCCATGCGTTGACCGGTTGGCTTGCGCCGGTGGGAACGATTGCGCGGAGGGTTTCCCCGAGTGTGCCGGATTTTTTCACGTAGGTGGCGATGCGGTCCGGAAATCCGCGGGTGGAGAGTTGGTAGGAGTCCCAGGATTCCTCATCGGCAAACCCGTGGTTATAATAGTGGTCGCGTTGCAAATAGACCCGCATTTGCACGGGTGTCTTGGGTTTTTCGGCGAGGAAGCGTTCCCAGGCCATTTCGCCGTAGTTGACGGAGGATTCCCAATCGATGAGCAATTGGGAGCCGATTTCGAACACGCTGAGGAGGTGGCCGTTGATGCCGTCCGCCTCGGCCGCCATGACCATGTGCATTGGGAGTCCGTCGAACGCGGCGTCGCCGACATCGAGGATTTGGCCGAAGGACCCCGGGGCCCGGGTTTCGGGTCGGGCGAAGAATTCGGCCATGCGGTCGAGGGTTTCCCGGCCGCCGATCACCCATTTGCAGCGTTCCTCGTTGGTGGTGGCGCTGAGGTAGCCGCGGACGGTGGTCTCGATGGATGTTTTGACGGTTTCCGGGGCCGGGGCTGGCGGGGCTTTGGGGATGATCTTGGTGACGACGGGCCGCGGGTCGTCGGGGCCGGGCGAGTGTTTGCGCTGGCGGACGCTGTAGGCGACCGCGATCACGGCGATGGCGGCGGAAACGGCGAGAAACGCCTGGATCGTGGGCGTGCGCGTGCCGTCGTTGAGGGTGCGGGACGAGTCCCAGGAGTCCTCCTCTTCGGGCGCGGGTTTCATGCCGGAACTCGTAGGCCGGACCAAGCCGCCGAGCGAGCCTCAAATACCGGCGCTCAGAACGAGAGCGCGGGAGTTTCCCGGCTGGCTTCCGCGACGTGGGGGAGTTCGTGTTCCGCGGTTGCCGTGGAGTCGGCCGGGGCACGGGATGCCTGGCCTTCAAGATTGAGATAGCGTTGTGAGGGGACCTCGTGAATGAAGGTCACGAGCAGCCATCCAGCGAGAAGAAGGGATGAACCACAGATGAAGGGGAGAAGTTTCATTACGACATTTCGGAAATATTTACTATTTCCTCACGCGTTTTTTGCGGGAGATCGGGTGGAATTGCAAACAATAATTTATCGGGTTGGGGCGGCTCCATAACAATTCGGGCTTGGCAAGACGGGATTGATTGGGGAAGACTCCCGCCCGCGCGAGCCCGTGGAACCCGCTGATGGCAGAGGATGGCGGGGATGGTGACTCGTTCGAAACCCACACATCAAGCATCGAAATGTTAGAGATTTCCGGAGTGAAGGAAGCAAAATTCGGCAACTTGCCGGGCGGACAAGAGGCGAAGATTTTCACTCTTGAGAACAAGCATGGATTGAAGGCACGGGTGACGGATTTTGGTGCGATTCTGGTCTCGATGGAGGCGCCGGACCGCGCTGGGAACATGGCGGACCTGACGCACGGCTACGACACGCTGGAAGGCTGGATGGGGGATGGGGATTATTTTGGTGCGACGGTCGGCCGGTTTGGCAACCGGATCGCGCACGGCAGGTTTTCGCTCGACGGCAAGGACTACACGCTGGTGACCAACAACGAGCCGGGGGGGATTCCCTGCGCGCTTCACGGTGGCAGTGTCGGGTTCAACAAGGTGCTGTGGGACAGCAAGGTCCTGGGCGGTGACGCGGTCGAGTTTTCCTATGTGTCCAAAGACGGTGAGGAAGGGTTTCCGGGGACGCTGAGGGTGACGGTGACCTATACTCTCAACGACGAGAACGAGTTGAAATGGGTGGCGCGTGCGACGACGGACGCGCCGACGGTCATCAACATGGTCCACCACAGCTACTGGAATCTATCCGGCGATCCGGCCACGGAAACCAACGATCACCTGATGCAGATCAACGCCGACTATTTCCTCGCGACCAACGCGGGGCTGATTCCGACCGGGGAGCGGGTCCCGGTGGAGGGCACGCCGATGGATTTCCGCACGGCGACGGTGATCGGCGAGCGGGTGGAGGATGATTTCGAGCCGTTGAAGTTCGGCGGCGGATACGACCACGCGTGGGTGGTGAATGGCGAGGGGCTGCGGCTGGCCGCACGGGCGAAGGACCCGAAGACCGGCCGGGTGATGGAGGTGAGCACCAACCAGCCGGCGGTGCAGTTCTACGGAGGCAATTTCATCGACGGGACGGTGGGCAAGGGCGGCGTGAAATACGGCCGCCGCAGCGCATTCTGTCTGGAGACCGAGGGATTCCCGGATGCGCCGAACCAGCCTGATTTTCCAACGAGCGTGCTCCGTCCCGGTGAGACCTACGAGCACGTGATGATCCACAAGTTTTCCGCCGAATGAGGCATACAGTTGGAGATCGACAGCTGATTTCCGACACCATTCTCCCAGACCTGCTATAAACCCAGACCAACCATGAACACGCTAGAAATTGTATTATTCGTAGTCGCCGTTGTCGGCGTCGTCGCACTCGGGATTTGGAAAGCCCGAGATGAAGTGCATGCCGATGAGGCGGGTGCCGACGGCTATTTCCTCGCGGGCCGCGGCCTGACTTGGTGGCTCGTTGGTTTTTCGCTGATTGCGGCGAACATTTCGACCGAGCAATTTGTCGGGATGTCCGGATCTGCCGCGAACTGGCTGGGCATGGCGATCGCCTCCTACGAGTGGATGGCGGCGGTGACGCTGGTGTTTGTGGCGTTTTGGTTTTTGCCGAAATTCCTCAAGGCCGGGCTCTATACGATTCCGGAATTCCTGCAGTATCGCTTTGACGGTGTTGCGCGGTTGGCGATGGCGATTCCGGCGATTGTCACGCTGGTTTTCGTGACGACGTCCTCGGTGATTTTCTCCGGTGCGAAGTTTGTTTCCGAATACTACAACACGGTTCCGGTGCTGAGCAACCTGACGGCGATGTGCTGGCTGATTGCGGCATTCGCGGCGATTTACGTGTTTGTCGGCGGTCTCAAGGCCTGTGCCTGGACCGACCTGATCTGGGGCGCGGCGCTGGTGATCGGCGGTGCGGTGGTGATGTGGTTCGCCTTCCAGACGCTGGCGGATCGTCCGGCGGAGGAGCTGATCGTCACCAAGGTGGCTAACTCGACTGCGACCGCTGCTGATCTGGAGGGTGCGAGCGCGTGGGAACGCCTCAAGCTGCTCAATGACGGCAAGGAAGGTGAAGCGGTTGCCGTGAACGGGCCGAACCAGTCCGGCGGCAAGATGCACATGGTGCGTCCGAAGGAAGACACCGACATTCCCTGGACCGCGCTGTTGATCGGTTTGTGGATTCCGAATTTCTTCTACTGGGGATTGAACCAGTATATTGTGCAGCGCACGCTTGGATCGAAGTCGTTGGCGGAGGGGCAGAAGGGCATCGTTTTCGCTGCCGCGCTGAAATTGATCATCCCGTTTGTGGTGGTGATTCCGGGTATTCTGGCGTTCAACCTGTTTTCGGGTGACCTGCAGAATTCGGCGGCCGAGTCGAATGAGAAGCTGTTCCAAGGTGCTCCCGCAGGCAGTGTGTTCAGTGTGGATGAGAAGTTTGTGGAACAGCATCCGGAGATGGCCGTCAAGGCGCTGGCCCGGAATGCGGAGGTGCTCGGTGTGGACGCCGGGATCGAGGCCGATGGAGATGCTCTTGAGGTGACATCGAGGATCAACGAGCTCGCCAATATGGCCGGCGAGAAGGGGGTGAAGGCCGCGGGCACGCTCAAAGCCTACGACTACGACGCGGCGTTCCCGATTCTGGTGCGCAACCTGATCAAACCGAATCCGCTGATTTCATGGTTCGTGCTGGCTGCGCTGTGTGGTGCGGTGATCAGCTCGCTGGCCTCGATGCTGAACTCGGCATCGACGATTGCGACGATGGACCTTTACTCGAAGTTCTCCGGTGTGACGGATTCCGCCAAGCTGGTGAGTGTCGGTCGGGTGTTCGTGGTGATCTTCGTTCTGCTGGCGGCGCTGGTGGCGCCGAAGCTGGACAACTTCGAGAGCATCTTCGCCTACATTCAGGAGTTCCAGGGCTTCATCTCCCCGGGTATTCTGGCGGTGTTCATCTTCGGGTTCTTCTCACCGCGGACTCCGAGATGGTTTGGTGTGGTCGGCATCCTGACCAACGTGGTAGCCTACGCCGCCTTCAAGTGGCTGCTGGGTCCGTGGATCACTGCGAACGGCTGGTGGTATTCCGACAGCATCGCGTTCCTGGACCGCATGGCGATCTGTTTCTTCATCGTCGTCCTGATGGGTATTGTGATCACGCTGCTGAAGCCGATGGCCAAGCCGGTGGAGCTTCCCGTCAACGAAAAGATGGAGCTGGAAAGCTCGAAGGGAGCGAAAATGGTGGGTATCGCCGTGGTGGTGCTGACCGTGGCGCTCTACGCGACCTTCTGGTAAAACCCGCTGACTCCCCGACTCCCGCAGACGCCTGATGAAACTCTCCAGCTATACCGGCGGCATGGTGGAAACCAATGCCTATCTGGTGGAAACCCCGGACGGAAACGTGTTGATCGACGCGCCGGAAGGGGTGGCCGACTGGCTGGAGCGGAAGGGCGTGCGGGTGGACGAGGTGCTGCTGACGCATCAGCATTACGACCACGTGATGGATGCGGCGCGGATGAAGGATGCGGGCGCCACATTGCGTGCGTTCGCCGACTACTCGCCGGAGCTGACGCTGGAGGTCTCGGCGCGCGCCTGGGGAATGCCGATCGGCGTGAAGCCCTATGAGGTGGATGCGAAGATCGACGTCGAACGGGCGCTGGTCGTCTGTGGCTTGAGCTTTGGCGTCGCCCACGTGCCCGGTCACGCGACTGACGGTCTGACGTTTTATCTGGCGGACGCGGGTGTGCTGTTTTCCGGTGACACGCTGTTTGCCGGATCGATCGGCCGGACCGATTTGCCGGGTGGCGACACGCAGCGGTTGTTGGACGGCATTGACAAGCACATCATGACGCTGCCGCCGGAGACGCGGGTGCTTTCCGGTCACGGGCCCGCCACGACGGTGGGTGACGAGGCGAAGCGCAATCCGTATCTCGCCTGAGAGGGAGCCTGAGAGGGGCCAGCCGGATTCTAACTTTCCGGTCTAGCCGGGTTCTTGCTGCCGGGTTTTACCCTTCGATGCTGGAATCGTCGGGTGCGGGTTCGGATTTGGTTGAATTCGTGAGTCCGGGGATGACGCGGCGCACGAGTCTTCTCAGTCCGCTGGATGCCGCTTCGGCGTCTTCTTCCGCCTGACGCAGGGCTCTTTCCCATGCGGGGGCGAATCCGGGTGCCTGTTCGCGCAGGGTGCGGATGGCGTTTTCGTAGATTTCGAGCTGCCGTTGGCCGGCTTTTTCCGGTTTTTGCTGGAGGGCGGCGTTGTTGACGCGGAGTGTTTCGTTCTGCTCCTTGAGGATGGCGAGTTCACCCTGCAGCGCCTGGTTGCCGGTGGCGTTGATCTTGAGTTGGGTGTTGAGGTGGTTCTGGAGTTCCGTCATTTCGGTCCGCACGCGCTTGAGTTCCCTGCGGATCTGGCGTTTGGCGCTGAAGCCGGATTTGTAGACGAAGGCGGTGATGAGCAGTCCGAGGAGCAAGCCCCAGGTGAACTGGTTTTTGAGGCACTCGATGAGGAATTCCTGCATGGGGGGAGTGGGTGGCCGGGTTGGGGCTGGGAGTGGGTGGCCGGGTTGGGGCTACTTGGCGTTGTTGGCCGCGGAGTCGCGCAGGGCGGCCTTCACCGCGTCGGTGAGGTCGGGTGATTCCTTGCTGTAGAGGACGAACGGGACGCCGGTGTTGGTGTTGCCGGAGCTGTCCAGCACGGTGTCATAACCCTGTTCCTTGGCGATGCGTCCGGATGTGGCGACGATTTTGTCGAGGAGTTCCCTCATGGCGACCACCATGGCGCGGTTGATTTCCTTTTCGCGTTGCTTGCGGAAATTCTCGAATTCCTTTTGCAGGGTTTGTGCTTCCTGGCGCTTGATTTCGTAGTTTCGTGCGAGCGCGGGGCCGGATTCCTTGTCGGGCGGATTATTTTTATCGGAGAGCCGGTTTTGGAGTTCCTTGAGTTCGGCGATGATGCGCCGGAGTTCGTCCGCACGCTGATCGCGCATGATTCCGTCGCGTTGTTTTTTGACGGAGTCCTTGATGAGGGCGGTGTCGGGAAGTTCGGCGTAGATTTCCTTGACCCGCACAAGAGCGACGCGAGGAGCGGCGGCTGCGGTGATGCAGGCTGCGGCAAGGGCCATCGCGGTGGCTGTGATTCGGTTCATGGTGCCCCGGAATTTGAAGGAGGAGCAGTCTGTTGTCGATAGCGGATCTCGCGGTGGTTGGGGCCGGTCGACTTGCGCTGGTGGTGGTTTTGGGATAGGATGGCGTCAAATCCGGCGGGTCGCCGCCATTTCGTGCAGTCAATCAGGCACGTGAGGTGGGAGGTGGGACGGCAGATTGTTCACCAAGTAGTAGAGATTCATGGCTAATGTACGTCTAGCGGGAACCGTGCGCGGGGAACGCGATCCTAACAGGGAGATCCGAGCGCGATTGTTATACAGTCTGTTTCGCGAGGGCTGGGATATTTATAATTCCAACGGCGACCAGCGGATCACGCTGTGCAACATCGAGAAGAAGATCGTGGAGTCCGATGCGTTCGTGTTCACGCCGGGCGCGACTCTGGAGGATTTGTTCAAGGTGGTGTCGATTTTCGTGGGCTATCAGACGCTCGACCACCACTTGTGTGCGAAGCCGACGGTGGTGCTGGATGCGGATTGTTCGTGGTCGGGGTTTTTCAAGCTGCTCGAGCATTTGAGGGCCTCCGGCACGGTGAAGCAGGATCCGGCCGAGTATCTGGTGCGGGTGGAGGATGCGGATGAGGTGGTGGGGATGCTGGCGGCATCCCGCCGCGAGGGGTGTCCGCATGTGAATGAGGTGAACCAGCGGACGGGTGTGCTGGATTCGTTTGAGAACGGCTTTTCCAAGCCGGTTCGCGGGCGTGTGTGTGTGTTTTGTTCGGCGACGATCGACGAGGCGGACTATCTTGCGGAGGGTTACGAGTTCGGCCGGGTGCTGGCGACGGCCGGGCTGGGCTGCGTGTCCGGCGCGGGGACGACCGGCATCATGGGCGAGGTGGTTCGCGGGTCGGTGGAGGCGGGTGGTTGGACCGGTGGCTCGAATGTGCCGCACATCATCCAGATCGAGGGGATTCCGGACGGGCTTTCGAGTTTCTGGCTGCGTGGTGACATTTACACGCGGATGGAGGTGATGATCGAGCGATCGGACGCGTTTGTGATTTTCCCCGGCGGAGCGGGCACGGTGCAGGAGATGCTGGCGCTGATGATCATGAAGCATCAGGGGCATCCGTTGGTGAAGGGCAAGCCGGTGGTGGTTTACAATCGCGGTGGTGAGTTTTGGGCTCCGTTGGTTGAGTTGCTCGCGCCGTGGTGTGAGGGTGGGGAGTTCCAGGTGGTCGAGGAGTTCGGGTTGTTGCTGCCTACGGTGGAAAAGCTGATGGCGGCCGAGGGTTCTTTGGTTTGACGGCGCGGTGATGCCCGCTTAGTCATCCGCGCGACATGATGGAACCTACGACCACGGCATACGGGACATGGAGCGGCGGACGCTTCATGCACTTTGGCGAAACCCTGAGCGAAGAGCGCTTCGTTCGTTGTATTGAAACGGCCTATGACGCGGGAGTGCGGACGTTCGTGACGTCCGACGTGTATGGCAACGGCAAGGCGGACGAGTTGCTCGGCGCGGCGCTGAAGGGCGTGGACCGCTCGACCTACAGCCTGGTCGGCATGATCGGGCATGATTTCTACAACGGCCAGCGGCAGGGAAGCCGGGGCTACCCGCGATTCACCGATCCGGAGCTGCGCGGGCCGGAGGAGTATGGTGAGTTCATCCGGATGGCGGCGGGCAGGGAGCTGGAACGCTGTGGTGCGGACCGGTTTGACCTGCTGATGCTGCACAATCCGGACGAGGCCGGCTACACGAGCGAGGCGCTGTGGCAGGCGATGGCGGATGTGAAGGCCGAGGGGATGACGGATTTGTTAGGCATTGCGCCGGGGCCGGCCAACGGGTTTTCGCTGGATCTGGTGTATTGCCTGGAGAAATTCGGCGAGTGGATCGACTGGTCGATGCTGATTCTCAATCCGCTGGAACCATGGCCGGTGGGGCTGACTCTGCCGGCGTGTGAGAAGCACGGCGTGAAGGTGATGACCCGCGTGGTGGATTACGGTGGATTGTTTCATGGTGATCTGGCGCTGCCGGGGCATGAGTTCAAGAGCGGCGATCACCGGACCTATCGGCCGGACGGCTGGGTCCAGCGCGGCATGGAGAAACTCGAGAAGATGCTGCCGGTCGCCGGCAAGCATGGGCTGACGCCCTTGCAGTTTGCCTCGATCTGGAACCTGAGCCACCCGGCGGTGGAGTGTGTGGTGCCGACCTTCATTCAGGAAGCGGGCGACGACGCGCGGCCGATCGAGGAGAAGATCAGGGAGTTTGGCGCGATGCCGGATGTGCGACTTTCTGCGGAAGAGGTGGAGGCCGTGCGCAAGATCGGTGACAACACCGGCTGCATGACGCTCAAGGGCGCGAGCAAGCGCCACGAAACGAGCGAGAGGCCGGACGAATGGCCGATGCGCCCGGAGTTGCTCGAACTCGCCGGACGGTGGGGGCTCGGGGACGAGTGGTGATTTGGATTGAACCGCCAAGGCGCCAAGGGGGCCAAGTGCGCCGAGGGGGCGGATGGGCTCTGACAGCAGGGCGCAATGGTCGCGGAGGTCGCGCTGCGGGATTCTGCAGGCGAGCGCGTTTCTCCGATACGTCCGGAGGGGGGACGAACTCATAGGGACAAGAAACAGAGGCAGTTCTGGCATCCCTGCCGGGATGCTGTGATCATCGGTGCCTAGTGCTCCGGGGGTATCGCTTCGCTCGCCCCCCGGCTACACTCTTTGATCCCTCCGGGATCTTTCTGCAACGGAGCTTTGTCAACGGTCTGGGACGTTTCTCCGAAACGTCCGGCGGTGGCAGGGTGGACATTTGTAGAGAGGTTGTGATTGGGTTCCATCGTCCTGTCTGCCGGACGGTTCGGAGAGATGTCCCTGCCTTCGGATTACAAACCGGAGGGGGATTGTGAATGGACGGGTTGGCTTGAGCATGGATGATAGTCGTTATGTTCAAGCGATTCTGGTGGGTGTTGTTGGTGTTGCCGCCGTTGGCTGCGATCGTCGGTTTGTTGATCGCGGCGGTGGTCACTTATGTGATGCCGAAGAAGTATGAGAGTTCGGCGACGATTGAGGTGAGGCCGGTTGCGGAGGGAATGGAAGCACCGCTCATGACGCCGGATGCGGCGGTGGGATACACCGCGGATCTGCAGACGGAGCTGACGAGAATCAAGGGCCGGAAGGTGTTGGCGCGGGTGGTGGATGCGATGGAACTGCCGAATCGCTGGGCGGTGTCCAAAGCGGAGGCGGCGGACCTGCTTGATCAGTTGGTCACCGTGGAGATGATTCGGGGGACGGATTTGGCCGTTGTTTCCTGTCGGTTCACCGACCGCAGCGCGACCAGGGAAATCACTAATGCGGTTGTGGAGCAATACCGCGGGATGAGGGAAGAGGAAGTGGGATTGCTGATCGGCGAGCGCGTGGAGGTGTTGGAGAAGGGGGTGTGGAATCAGCAGGACAAGGTGGAGGAGCGGAGGAAGGTTTTGGAGACAGTCGAACGAGCCAAAGGAATGGTTCACACGCCAGCCGAGGGCACGGAGATTTCCAAGGAAGAAGCGCACGGACGCGGGGCGGAATATGTGGATGTGGAGAAGGCGTATCGTGAGGATCGCGCACTGCTTGGTGAAATGAACAGGCAGCTGACGGCCGAGAAGATCCGGGCGAAGATGGCACCCGGTGTGGTATTGGTGCACGAGATGCCGACCGAACCGCTCACTCCGGTTTCGCCGAATGTGGCGTTGAATCTGGTGCTTGGCACGGGCGCGGGATTCCTGCTCGGCGTGCCGCTGGCCCTGTTACTGATGTTTCTGGCGGGGAAAACACCGCCGAAAATGGCGGGGTAGGGCCGGCCCGAAGGATCGTCCGGTGGATGGGTCGGGGTGGGCAATCCCAACGTCGCTGTCGATATGCCGGCTGGCTCCGCCGGACGTTCCGGGGAGCCGTGCCTGCCCTGCTAGAGGGACTCCATGATGCGTTTGACGGCGGTGGCGGCGGGGAGGGTCTGGTTTTCGACCTGGGCGCGGATGCCGGGCAGGAGTTGCTGGACTTTGGGGTCGCGGTGGAAGCGGTTGAGGAGTTCTTCCTCGATCATGGCGTTCATCCACTCGATCGACTGGTGGCGGCGGCGTTCATCGAACGCGCCGGACTCGCGGGTGGTGGTGGAGAAGTCCTCGATTTTCCGCCACAGGGCGTCGAGGGTGTCGGTGGCGAATGCGGAGCAGGTGGTGCAGTGGGTTTTCCAGCCGCGGGTGGCGGGCTGGAGGAAGGCGAGCACGCGGTCGTATTCGGCGCTGGCGAGTTTGGCGCGGTTGACGTTGTCGCCGTCGGCTTTGTTGACGGCGAGCAGGTCGGCGATTTCGATGACGCCTTTTTTCATGCCCTGGAGTTCGTCGCCTGCGCCGGCGATCATGATGAGGAGGAAGAAATCGACCATCGAGCGGACGGTGATTTCGTTTTGGCCGACGCCGACGGTTTCGACGAGGATGACGTCGAATCCGGCGGCTTCGCAGAGCAGCATGGTTTCGCGGGATTTGCGGCCGACGCCGCCGAGCGAGCCGGCGGAGGGAGATGGGCGGATGTAGGCGTTTTTCTCGCGGACGAGGGTTTCCATGCGGGTTTTGTCGCCGAGGATGGAGCCGCCGGTGACGGAGGATGAGGGATCCACGGCGAGGACCGCGACGCGGTGGCCGGTTTTGCAGAGTTGGGATCCGAGGTGCTCGATGAGCGTGCTTTTGCCGGCGCCGGGGACTCCGGTGATGCCGACGCGGATGGAGTTTCCGGTTTTCGGCAGGATTCGGGTGAGCAGTTGCTGGGCGATGGCCTCGTGGTCGGGGTTGTTGCTTTCGACCAGGGTGATGGCCCGGGAAAGGATGCCGACGTTGCGCTCGAGGATGCCTTTTTCGTAGTCGTCGAGGGTGAGTTTGCGACGCTTGGCGGGTCGTTTCACCTTGGATTTGTCCTGATCCACGCCGGACATCACGCGGACGGCGAATCGGGGGTCGCTTTTTGACTCGTCCGGCACCCAGTCAGGGATCGAGGCGCAGGAGCAGGAGGGGTCGTGGTGGGAGTCGTGATGGGGATCTGGATGAGTGGAACCGGGCACGGGGAAAGCGTATTCCCCGTGCCCGGAGGCGGCAATCGGATTTTACGGGATGGGCGGTCGTCCCGGGAACGAATCCAGTCCGATGCTCCGGAATTACTTGGCCAGGGCCTTGACGATGTCGTCGGGTTCGGCGCGGTTGCGGTAGTCGGCGTCGAGGAAGGCCCATTTGATGGAGCCGTCCGAGTTGATGATGTAGGTAGCGGCGAGCGGGAGTGAGTCGTCGCCGGCTTCCTTGCCGTTGTATTCGGTGAGGTTGAATTTGTCGTGGTAGATGGCGGCGACTTCCGGGGTGAGTTTGAAGACGAGGCCGTATTGCTTGGCGACCTGATGGTTGAGGTCGGTGAGGACCTGGAATTCGAGGTGGTGTTTTTCGGTGGTTTCGAGGGATTTGTCCGGGAGTTCGGGGGTGAGGGCGACGAGGGTGGCGCCGGCTTTTTTGAACTCGGGGAGTTTTTCCTGCATGGCGTTGAGGGCGATGTTGCAATACGGGCACCATCCGCCGCGATACCAGGTGAGGATCACCGGGCCGTTCTTGAGGAGGGTGGAGAGGGTGACGTCCTCGCCGGTGGCGTTTTTGAGGGTGAAGTCGGGTGCCTTGTCACCGACTTGTTTGGCGCTGGCGGTGACTTTGGAATCGCGGACCGACTGGATGCCCTTGGCGTATTCCTCGCGGACGTTCGCGGGGATTTTTTTGGATGATGCTTCGGCTCTGGCCCTGAGTTGTTGTGAGAGGCTGGGTGCCGAGATGGCGAGTCCGGAGAGGAGGAGTGGAAGCAGGAGGATGACTGGTTTCATTCGGTTGTTGTTGGTTTCAGGTTGGGGTAGTCGGTGTAGCCTTCCGAGGGTTGGCCACTGCCGAGATGGTAGAAAGTATTGGGGTTGGCCTGGTTGAGCGGGGCGTCTTGCTGGATGCGCGCGGGGAGGTCCGGGTTGGCGATGAACGGGACGCCGAAGGCGACGGCGTCGGCTGCTCCGGCCTCGATGGCCTTGGCGGCGGAGGCGGCGGTGAATTTTTCGTTGGCGATGAAGGGGCCGCCGAATGCCTGTTTCATGGCGGGGCCGATGGCGGGGCCGATGGCGGGTTGGTCGTGGTGCTCGCGGGCGAAGATGAAGGCGATCTTGCGGGCGCCGAGCTGGCGGGCGACCTCGGTGAAGAGGGCTGCGGGGTCCGAGTCCCCCATGTCGTGGGCGTCTCCGCGCGGGGCGAGGTGGACGCCGACGCGGCCGGGTTCCCAGACGGAGGTGACGGCGTCGGTGATTTCCAACAGGAAGCGGAGGCGGTTTTCGAGCGGGCCGCCGTATTCGTCGTCGCGCTGGTTGGTGGAGTCCTGGAGGAACTGGTCGATGAGGTAGCCGTTGGCGGCGTGGAGTTCGACGCCGTCGAAGCCTGCGGCTTTGGCGTTTTGTGCGCCGGTGCGGTATTCACCGATGATGGTGTTGATTTCCGCCGTGGTGAGGGCGTGGGGTGTTTCGAACGCGGTTTTCGGCCGGATCAGGCTGACGTGGCCGTTGGCGGCGATGGCGCTGGGTGCGACGGGCGCCTGGCCGCCGAGGTAGGACGAGTGGGATATGCGGCCGACGTGCCAGAGCTGGCAGAAGATGCGGCCGCCGGCGTCGTGCACGGCGTTGGTGACGGGTTTCCAGGCTTCGACCTGTTCGGCGGACCAGATGCCGGGGGTGGACGGGTAGCCGACGCCGCGGGGCGAGACGGCGGTGGCCTCCGAGAGGATGAGGCCGGCGGAGCTACGCTGGGCGTAGTATTCGGCCATGAGGGCATTCGGCACGCGGTCCTCGCTGGCGCGGCAGCGGGTGAGCGGCGCCATGACGATGCGGTTCGGAATCTCGAGGGATCCGAGCTGCAGTGGTTCGAAGAGTGGTTGGTGGTGCATGTTGCCGTGAGTTAGCGAGGAAATCCGTCGCGTCAATCGGGACATGGGGAAGAGGAGAATCCGGAGGAATTATTCCAGAAAATCTGTGGATTGGGGCACGCAGGGATGCGGGCGCGCGGGGGGGCGTGACCGGGCGAGCGGGGGGCGCGCTGAATCGAGGTGGGCGATGGGCTCAGTAGCCGACCGCGTGGCCGTCCTTGCGGCTTTCGCTGGCGCCGATGTAGACCTTGTTTTCGGCGTCCCACATGATCGCCTGATAGCCGCCGTAGGATCCGGTGCGGGTGCGGAGGTCGTGGCCGCGAGTTTCGAGGCCGCGGACGGAGTCGAAGGGGATGCCGGACTCGAGCGAGACGTATCCGCCGCCGGTCATTTGCGGGGTGTCGTAGTCGGTGGAGCCGTGGTGCTGCCAGCGTGCGGCGTCGCCGGCTTCCTGGAGGTTGAGGCCGAAGTCGACGAGGTTGGTGATGATCTGGACGTGTCCCTGCGGCTGCATGGCACCGCCCATGAGGCCGAAGCTGAGCCACGGCTGTCCGTCCTTCATGACGAAGGCGGGAATGATGGTGTGGAACGGGCGTTTGCCGGGGGCGTAGGCGTTGGCGTGGTCGAGTGGCTGGAGGACGAACATTTCGCCGCGGTTTTGGAATCCGAAGCCGAGGCCGGGGACCATGACGCCGCTGCCCATGCCGCGGTAGTTGCTTTGAATGAGTGAGACCATGTTGCCGTGTGAGTCGGCGGTTGTGAGGTAGATGGTGTCGCCCTGCTGGAGGGCGGGGTTTCCGGCATCGACGCGGCGGGCGGCGCGGTCCGGGTGGATCAGGGCCCGGCGCCGGGCGGCGTATTCCGTGGAGAGCAAGCCCTGGAGCGGGATGTTGGAGAATGCGGGGTCGCCGTAGAATTTGGCCCGGTCTTCGAAGGCGAGTTTTTTGGCCTCGATCATCAGGTGCAGGGCCTCGGGTGACTGCCATCCCATGGCGGCGAGGTCGTAGCCCTCGAGGATGTTGAGCATTTGCAGTGCGGCGATGCCCTGGCCGTTGGGCGGCAGTTCGAAGACTTCGTATCCGCGGTAGTCGACCGAGACGGGATCGACCCAGGTCGAGGTGTGGGATTCGAGGTCGGCTTTGCGCAGGTAGCCGCCGTTGGCTTTCATGAAGGCGTCGATTTCATCGGCGATTTCGCCCTTGTAGAATGCGTCGCGGCCGCCGTTGGCGATGCGGCGGTAGGTGTTGGCGAGGTCGGGGTTTTTGAAGATCCGGCCTTTTTGGGGAGCCACGCCGCCGGGGATCCAGGTTTGGTAGGCGGATCCGGGGATGTTTTTGAAACGCACGGCGTATTTCCAGTAGTGGGCGATGAGTTCGGTGAGGGGGAAGCCGTCTTCGGCGTAGCGGATGGCGGGGGCGAGAAGTTCCGGCATCGGTGTGGAGCCGAGTTTCCCGTGGAGTGTGAACCAGCCGTCGACGGCGCCGGGGACCGAGATGGGGAGCACGCCGAGCGAGGGGATGGTGTCGGTGCCGAGTTGGTCGAGTTCCGCGCGCAGTTGTTGGTAGCCGAGGGCTTGTGGCGAGCGTCCGGAGGCGTTGAGGCCGTAGAGTTTTTGGTCGCGGGCGCTCCAGACGATGGCGAAGAGGTCGCCGCCGATTCCGCAGCCGGTGGGTTCCATGAGGCCGAGGGCCGCGTTTGTGGCAATGGCGGCGTCGATGGCATTGCCGCCGTTTTTGAGGACGTCGAGCCCGATCTGAGCGGCGAGCGGGTGGCTGGCGGCGACCATGCCGTTTGGTGCGATGACTTCGGCGCGAGTGGCGAAGGGGCGGCTGGCGACGCGATCAATCTGGGCGTCGGTCCGCTGGGTGAGGGTGCCGCATAGTGCGAGCAGGGAGCATGACAAAATCACTGACGGGAGATTCATGGATCGGTGGATGTTGGGAGAGGTTTTGCGGGAGCGGGTGCGCTTGAGAACTGGCGCAATCGTCTGTGGCTGTCGATCCCTATTGGCGGCTGGCCGGCGCCGGCGGTGGTGGTGAGTGGGAAGAAAAAACGGCGGGCCCGGTGTGGGTCCGCCGTTTTTTTCGATTGGATAGAGCAATCCGTATTCAATCCAGAGTGTCAGCTACAGCCTTGGGAGGTGCCGCATTCGGTGCAGCAGCCGCAGGCGCCGGCGCGGATGACTTTGTCGGACCCGCAGTTCGAGCAGATGACGCCCATGTAGGCGCTGCCGAGGGCGGCTTTGACTTTTTCGCGTCCGGAGATGGGGGATTTGTGTTTTTCGACGACGGCGGTGGCGACTTTTTCCTTGTCGGCGAGGGAGAGTTCGCGGACCGGGCGGTTGATGGCTTTCTGGTCCATTTCGGCGATTTCCGGCATCGGGAGTTCTTCCTGATTGCTGGTTCCCTCGGGCGAGGTGGCTTCGCGGTATCCCTTGATGAATTCGCAGCCCATCCAGCGGAAGACGTAGTCGGTGATGGAGAATGCGGTGCGGATGGCGGGGTTGGAGGTGAAGCCGGAGGGTTCGAAGCGCTGGTAGGCGAATTTGTTGACCATTTGCTCGAGCGGCACGCCGTATTGGAGCGAGATCGAGGTGAGGGTGGCCACGGTATCCATGAGGCCGCCGATGGTGGAGCCTTCCTTGGACATCTGGACGAAGAGTTCGCCGGGTTGGCCGTCTTCGTAGAGGCCGACGGTGATGTAGCCTTCGTGGCCGGCGATCTCGAATTTGTGGGTGAGCGACATGCGGGTTTCCGGCATGTGGCGGCGTTTGCGGATTTCGGCTTTGTTGCGGAGGTCTTCGTTTTCGCGGATCAGGGTGGCGATGCGTTCGGCGAGTTCCTCGGCGGCGGGGGTATCGGCCTTGGTGTCGGCACTGCCACCCATGCCGGCGGTTTTTTTGGTATTGAGCGGGGCGGACCGTTTGGATCCGTCGCGGTAGATGGCGACGGCTTTGAGGCCGAGTTTCCATGCCTCGACGTAGGTTTCCATGATGTCCTCGACGGTCGCCTGTTCGGGGAGGTTGACGGTTTTGGAGATGGCGCCGGAGAGGAATGGCTGGGCGGCGGCCATCATGCGGAGGTGTCCGAGGTAGTGGAGGCTGCGGGTGCCGAGGTTGGGTTTGAACGCGCAGTCGAAGACCGGGAGGTGTTCGGGTTTGAGTCCGCTTTGCACTTCGGCGCCGGATTCGGGGTCGGTGACGTCCTCGATGGTGTCGTATTTTTCGATGTGGACGAGGATGGCGGCGATTTCATCCGAGGAGTAGCCGAGGCGTTTGAGGGCGGGCGGCACGGTGCGGTTGACGATTTTGAGCATGCCGCCGCCGGCGAGGAGTTTGTATTTGACGAGGGCGATGTCGGGTTCGATGCCGGTGGTGTCGCAGTCCATGAGGAATCCGCTGGTTCCGGTGGGTGCGAGCACGGTGACCTGGGCGTTGCGGTAGCCGTGGACGCGGCCGTCGTTGAGCGCGGCGTCCCAGGCCTTGCGGGCGGCCTTGATGATGGGTTTGCAATCGCCTTCGCCCTGGAGTTGGAGGGCTTTGTCGCGGTGGAGTTCGATGACTTCGAGCATCGAGCGTTCGTTGGATTTTTCCGGTGGGTTGGTGACGGTGCCGTAGCGTGCATCGTGATAGGACGGGAAGGGAGCCTTGGCGGCGGCGAGTTCGGCGGAGACCTCGTAGGAATGTCCGGTCATGAGCGCGGTGATGGCGCTGGCGTAGGAGCGGCCTTCGTCGGAGTCGTAGCCGAGGCCGCGGCTCATGATGAGGGCGCCGAGGTTGGCGTAGCCGAGGCCGAGGGTGCGGAAGGCGTGGGAGTTTTCGGCGATGGACTTGATCGGGTAGCTGGCGCGGTCGACGAGGATTTCCTGGGCGACGATGAAGGTGCGGACGGCGGCCTTGAAGCGTTCGACATCGAAGGAGCCGTCCTTTTGCTGGAAGCGGCAGAGGTTGAGGGATGCGAGGTTGCAGGCGGTGTCGTTGAGGAAGAGGTATTCGGAGCAGGGGTTGGTGGAGTGCTGGCGGCCGGAGCCCTTGCAGGTGTGCCAGGTGTGGATGGTGGTGTCGAACTGCATGCCGGGGTCGCCGCAGACGTGGGTGCCTTCGGCGATTTTGCGCAGGAGGTCGCGGGCGTTTTTCTTTTCGCACGGTTGGTTGTCGGTGACGCGGCGGGTCCACCACTCGGAGTCGTTGACGGCGGCTTCCATGAAGTCGTCATCGGCGCGGATGGAGAGGTTTTCGTTCTGGAACATGACGGAGCCGTAGGCGTCGCCGTTGTAGGAGCCGTCGTATCCCTGTTCGATGAGGGCCCAGGCTTTCTTTTCCTCGATGGTTTTGGCTTCGATGAATTCCTCGATGTCCGGGTGCCATGCCTTGAGGGTGTTCATTTTGGCGGCGCGGCGGGTTTTGCCGCCGGATTTGATCGAGCCGGCGACCTGGTCGTAGATGCGCAGGAAGGAAAGCGGGCCGGACGGGTGGCCGCCGCCGGTGAGTTTTTCACGCGACGAGCGGAGGGTGGTGAGGTCGGATCCGGTGCCGGAGCCGTATTTGAAGAGCATGGCTTCGGAGGTGGCGAGGCGCATGATGTCCTCCATGTTGTCCTGGACGCCCTGGATGAAGCAGGCGCTGGCCTGCGGGTAGAGGTATTGGTTGGGTGAACGGACGGCTTCGCCCTTGTCGGCGTTCCAGCACCAGTTGCCTTCGGTGCCGCCTTCGCCGATGCCGTATTGGGCGTGGAGGCCGACGTTGAACCAGACCGGGGAGTTGAAGGCGCCGTATTGGTGGAGGCAGAGCCAGGTGAGGTCGTTGTAGAAATTTTCACCGCTGTCCTTGTCGGCGAAGTAGCCGTCTTCGAGGCCCCAGTCGGCGATGGTGCGGCTGACGCGGTGGACGAGTTGGCGGACCGAGTGTTCGCGGCCGCCGTTGGCGGGGTCGTTGCCGAGTGATTGGTCGCCGTAGAAGTATTTGGAGACGGCGATTTTGGTTGAGAGGGGGCTCCAGAATTCGGGGACTTCGACGTTTTCCTGCCTGAACATGGCTTTGCCGGAGTCGTCGGTGATTTCCGCGGTGCGGGTGTCCCATTTCACGTCATCGAACGGGGAGACGCCGGGTTTGGCGAAGGTCGCTTGGAAAGTCAGGCCGGGGCTGCTTGGAGCGGCATTCGAGGAGGTGCTGGTGGACATGTCGCGAGAGGTGGCGGAGGGATTCATGGGAAGGCTGAGTGGAAGTGCAAGTGGTTGGGGTTTTGCTACCGAAACTGCAAGCGGTTACTATATGTAGTGTGGAGTGCACTCATTATCCTACCATGGGTAGTTTGATCCAAGCAAAAAATGCATAAGACGCTGGAATGCCCATGGCTCTAGGGAAGCAATTTTTCACGCTTGTTAGGACGCTTGGGGAGGGAGGATGACCGCTGGGAACGGGAGGGGAAGGAGATTGGAAAACCGCTGTGGAGAAGGAAAGAAGTTAGTGAGCGGGCGGGGGGAACACGAGGTTGGGACGAGTGGAGCTTGCTATTTCCGGGAAAATGCCTCATCAGGGGATTTCAAACGAAACGCTTCGCTCGGACTGCAATCCAATTGCCGGATTTCGGGCTGCGCACCTGTTCCCGAATGATCGACGACCCGACAACCCCAAGCCATTACGATGCCGCCACTCTCCCACCCATCATCCAGGGAGGGATGGGAGTCACTGTTTCCGGATGGCGTCTCGCGCGGGCGGTCTCGCGCGAAGGTCAGCTAGGAGTGGTTTCCGGCACGGCACTTGATCTGGTATTGACCCGTCAGCTTCAGCTTGGAGACGTGGGAGGGCATTTGCGGCGTGCGCTGAAGGCGTTTCCGTATCCGGATATTGCGCAGCGAATTCTGGACAAGTATTTCATTGAGGGAGGAAAGGCGGAGGATGCGCCATTCAAGCAGACGCCGATGATTTCCCATGAGCCGGCGCGTGGCACCCGGGAGCTGGGTGTGGTGTCGAGTTTTGCGGCGATCTGGCTGGCGAAGGAAGGTCACGATGGTGTGGTGGGGTTGAACCTGCTGGAGAAAATCCAGACGCCGACGCTGATGGCGCTGTATGGAGCGATTCTGGCGGGGGTGAACGTGGTGTTGATGGGTGCGGGCATTCCGCGGCAGATTCCGAAGATTCTGGATGATTTGTCAGCCGGCAGGCCGGCGGCGATGAAGCTGGATGTGACGGGTGCGACCGAGCCGGTGTTCATTCATCTGGACCCGAATGAGTTTGGCGAGGTGCCGAAGCTGATGAGGCCGGCGTTTCTGGCGATTGTTTCCTCGCCGATTCTGGCGGAGAACCTGCGGCGCAAGGCGTCCGGCACGGTGAATGGATTTGTGGTGGAGGCACCGACGGCCGGTGGGCACAATGCACCGCCGCGCGGCAAGATGGTGCTCTCGGAGAAGGGCGAGCCGGTGTATGGCGAGCGCGACAAGATCGAGCCCGAGAAATTTGCGAAGATCGGCCTGCCATTCTGGATGGCCGGTGGATACGGGAGGGTTGGCAAGCTGAAGGAGGCGCAAGCCTTTGGAGCGAAGGGGGTGCAGGTGGGAACGGCGTTTGCGCTGTCCAACGAGTCCGGGTTTGATCCGGAGCTGAAGAAGCGGATTTTGAAGCAGGTGATTGCCGGTGACCTGAAGGTGCGCACTGACGCGCTGGCCTCGCCGACGGGATTTCCCTTCAAGGTGGCGAGTGCGGAAGGGTCACTGGCCAGTTCGGATGTTTATGCGAAACGCTGCCGGGTTTGTGACCTGGGAGTCCTGCGCGAGACCTACATGCGGGAAGACGGCAAGGTCGGATTCCGCTGTGCATCGGAGCCGGCGAAACACTACCTGAGAAAAGGTGGGGATCCGGCGGATCTGGAAGGCCGGATGTGCCTGTGCAACGCGCTGTGTGCGTCGGCCGGCATGGGGCAGATTCGCAAGAACGGAGACGTCGAGCCGCCGGTGGTCACGATCGGAGACGATCTGGATGCGGTGCGCGAGCAGCTCAAGGACGGAGCCGAGAGTTATTCGGCCAAAGAGGTGATCGCGAAGCTGCTGGCGTAGGGGGTCCTCGAGGATCAGTTTTGCGAACCGGTTGGTTCTGCTGCATCGGTGTGAACGGACGCAGATGGCCAGCCAGGCAGCTGTGGCGGGAGCTCCGGGCCGGAAGTGTTGCCGTGTCTGTGTGGGCGGCGTGCCGGCAGGGGGTGTCACGGGGAATCCATGTAGGCGCGCAGGAAGGCGGAGCTGCCGGGAACGATGGGAACCGAGACTTCGTAGGTGGTTCCGGAGATGAGGGCGGGTGGGACGAAGCTCCATGAACCGCCGAGTCCGGGGCTGGTTTGGCCGGAGACGCGGACCGGCGCACCACCATCGGAAACCTCGAGGAAATCTCCAACCGGCTGGATGCTGAACGAGGGATCGATCGTGAATTGGATCCGGAGTCGGTCGCCGGAGCGCGCGGTCATGAACAGGGCGGGGTTTGGCTGGTCGGGTTCGCCGGGGTGGGAACCGATCAAGAGTTCGAAGCCGTTGGCGAGCCAGTCACCGTCGGGGTTTCCGGAGGGCAGCGCGTCGGGGCCGCTGAGGTTGTAGGTGGAGATGAAGTTTTCAAACGTAGAGGACGAGGAGGCTCCGACGGTGAAGATGTTGCTGCCGGCGACGGGAAAGGCGGGGCCGGCGGAGTCGCCGTAGATCGCCGAGTTTCCGACCGCGTCGCGGAGGTAGACTTCGCAGATCCAGTCACCTTCCATGCTGCCGGAGGGGATTTCGAGGGTGGTGGTGAAGGTTCCTCCGAGGCTGGGTGACGGCGGGGAGATGTGGCCGGAAACGAGGGGCTGGTATTCGTAGTTCGGGTTGTGCACCCAGATGCTGATGCTGGCGATGCCGGCCATGTCGTCGGATGCGGTGACGCCGACGTTGATGGTTTGGGCCGACGCCGAGGTGTCCACCATGGCGGGGGTGAGTGTGAATCCGGTCAGGGTGGGTGCGGTGGTGTCGGTGGTTCCGAGGTTCTGGACCTCGAATTCCTCTTCGCCGGGGTTCGGGAATGCTTCATCGTACGGATAGTATCGCTGGTCTCCGTTTGAGTTGCTGATCCAGAACACCGCCCGCCAGGTGCCGGGCGGGGCGATGGCGGGGATGGTGAGGTTCACGATGTAGCTGCCATGGTATGGGGTGCCCGTGACGAGGTTGGTGTCGGTGAAGCTTCTGGTGGTTACCAGGCCGCCGTCGGCGTTGTAGAGGTAAATCAATCCATAGTCCAGGGGGGCGGATCCGCCGCCGGCGGTGAATTCAACCGTGAGCGTGCCGTCGGCTCCGTCAAGAACGAGTGGATCGGGCGAGATCTGATCGACCGAGGCGAGGAAGAGCGAGTCGCTGCCGCCGGAGCCGTCGAAGGCGATGGTGAAGAACTCCTCGCCGGGGATCGGGAATGGATAGGAGCCGGATGCGTAGTAGCGGGAAGTGCCGAAATACTCGTCGATTTCCACTTCCGCCCGGCTGGTTCCAACCGTGAGGTATCCATCGACCGGATCGAAATCGAGTGGGTCGAACGTGTGGTGAAGCTCATAGACGCCGAACCATGTGTCACCGGATATGAGGTCGGAATCGGAGAAATAGAGGTCGGTAATCGGGTTGTCGTTCTCGTCGTAGAGGGTGATGGTGCCACCGTCGATGCCGTTGAAGTCGTCAGAGACTTCGAGCGTGATGGTGAGCTCCGGGAAGGGGGTGGAGAGATCGACGGTTTGCGGGCTGATGTGGATGCGCTGGAGCACGGGGTCCTGGATGTCGGACGAGTCGGAGCGGAACGTGACGCGTTCCACCCAGCCGGCATCGGCGCCCTCGGCGTATCCGCTGTCTTTTTGATAGGACCAGGTGACGGTATGGGTGCCGGCCGGGATGGGGATCGACATCGGGTTCCAGTCCATGTCACCCGAGATGGAGTCCAGCCAGCCGTTTGGTCCGGTGACGATGAGTTCGTCCCAGTTTTCTTCGCTCTGGACCTTCCACCAGAATGAGAGCGTGCCGGGGCCATCGAGTTCGACGCTCATTTCGGTGGTCATGTCGTCGCCGATGCTGCCGCTTTGAGCGGCGTCGATTCCGTCCAGGGTGGTGGCTCCCTGGATGAACCAGTCCGCGTCGCCCGTGGTGGTCCACGTCAGGTGGGTGGCGTCGACCGCGTCCGGGAGTCCGCCGGGCGGGCCGCTGGAGGTGAGGTCGACCTCGAATGACGATCCGGGCAGGGTGGAGGAACTGGAGAATTCGGAGTTTCCGGTTTCATCGCGGAGGTACCATTCCACGTTCCATGTTCCCATTTCGCTGCCGGCGGGGAGGCTGAGGGTGACGGAGTAGGTGCCGTCGGCGGGAGATCCGCTCACCAGATTGCTGCTGCTGAAATACTCGGTGAGGTCGTAGTTGATGGTGCCGGATGGGGCTTTGAGAAAAATGTTGCCGAACCGGAAGCCGGAGAGGTTGTCGGAGATGGCGATGGTGACGGTGATTTGCTGTGCGGTGGAGGAGGTGTCCACCGAGGGCGGGGTCACCTCGATGGAGGTGGCTTGCGGTGGGCTGGTGTCCACCGGTCCGGTGTTGACGACGGTGAAGAGGGCGTCGGCCGGAACCGGGAAAGGCATGCCGTCGCCGCCGAACTCCGAGGAATTGTCACTGTTGTCCCAGAGGTCCACATGGACTTCCCAGTCACCGGGTTCTCCATATTGCGGCACCGCGATGTCGACTTCATAGGTGCCGTCGAGGTTGTCCCCGGCGGTGAGTTCGTTGTGATCGAAGTGTTGCCAGTTGGCGTTGGTGTTGCTCGGGTTGTATAGGTTGATAAAACCGTCCTGAATGCCGGAGTCATCGTCAGTCAGTTGAATGCTGACATGAAGTGTGGCCGGACCGGATGAGACATCGACGGTGGTCGGGACGATCGAAATCGAGGAGATGGACGGAGGGAGCGTGTCCTGTGCGGCAACGTGAAGCGAGAGCAACGCTGCCAGCGCGATGGCCGGGGAGGGGTTCATGGCGTATGGGGGAGGGGTTGACTCCCATCCAGAGACGGGAGCAACCTGACATATACGCGAAAACGGATGAACAGGTCAAGGAGATCGGAGATATCATAAGTATGATTGATTGCTCGATCTTCCTGAATGTCCGGGTGTGATCGGGGTGACCGGACGCGGGCGGGGGAGGGGATTTTCTCCCTTCCAGGAACCTATGAACCTATGAACCGAAGAGCCAGGCCCCCAAGCCGATCAGGATGCCGGCGATCATGAGGATGAGGATGACCAGAATCGACATTCCCTGGATGATGCCGAGGTTGGCGACGATCATGAGAAGGGCTTCCTCGATGAAGCCCTTCGTGCCGCCACCGTTGCTGTTTTCGGCGCTGTCGCCCTTGTCTTTCGGCACGAATTTCATGCCGGTTTTTCAGGAAACGGGTGGCGGTGTGGGGCCTGCCTCCGCCGAGGCATAGGTGAGTGCGGTGCCGTAGACGAGCACCTCGATCGCGATGATGCCTTTCTTTTTCTGCATGCCGCCGATTCTGGAGGTTTCCATGCGGAGGTTGACGATGGCGTTGGCGCCGGGCACCTGTTCCTTCATGCGGAGGATGGCTTCGCGGCGGGCGCGGTCGAGCAGGCTTTCGTAGCTGCGGAGGCGGCCGCCGAAGAAGTTGCGGACGTTGGCGAGGAAGCGGCGGAACGAGTCCGGTGCGACCACCATTGATGCGCTGACCATGTGGGCGGAGGCGATCCGCACGGAGTCGTCCGAGAGCGGAGTGGGCACGACCGGGACGTGGGCGGTGGCTTTTTCGCGGGCGTGGATCGACTCGTAGTGCCGCTTTTCGGTGATGGTGCCGATGATGCCGCAGATCACCGGCAGGACGACGGCGAAAAAGGCGAAAAGCAGGAACGGGATCAGCGCGAGGAGAGCCTCAAGTCCGCCGGATTCGGTGGAGGCGATCATGCGATTTTCACGGCGGTGCCGTATGCGTAGAGTTCGGATGCGCCGGGTGTGACCGAGGAGGTGGAGAAGCGGATGTTGACCACGGCGTTTGCGCCCATGGCGAGGGCCTGTTGTTTCATGCGGTCGACGGCTTCGCCGCGAGCCTCGATGAGCAGTTCGGTGTAGCCCTTGAGTTCTCCACCGACGATGTTTTTGAGTCCGGCGGCGATGTCGCGTCCGACGTGTTTGGCGCGCACGGTGGAACCGGAAACGAGGCCGTAGTGTTCGATGGTCTGGCGGCCCGGGACGGATTCGAGGTTGGTGAGGATGCAGTCTGTGATCACGGTGGTGATTTGAACCAAATCGTCTGTCAGTGGTCAAGGTGGGTGATGCCGGGGCGGCAGAAAGGCGGCCGCCGATCCGGGGCTGCGGGCATGGCATTGGCGGGGCTGGGAGTTGGGTGGGTGTGGTCAAGTCACGGCGGGACCCGGGTGGCTCGGGTGACGGGTGGCGGGCGGATTCGATTTGCCTGCGGTTTCCATTTTTGCGTCTGCTTGGGAGTATGCTATTCTGCATGCGGTGTCGTGGTTTCGAGCGTATTGCAAAGACGTATTCCAGCCGCCGCCGACTCATCCAAAAAAACCCGAAAATGACTGAAGACGAATTGAATGAATCCTCGCAGAAGTGTCCGTTTCCGCATGGTGAGACGCCTTCTTCCGGTGGCCAATGTCCGGTGATGCACGGTGGCAACACCACGGTTGGTAGCAAGGAGATGGATTGGTGGCCCAACAGCCTCAATCTCGACATCCTTCATCAGCACGATACCAAATCCAATCCGCTGGGAGAGGATTTCAGTTATCGAGAGGAAGTTAGAATGCTGGATTTCGAGGGCGTGAAGAAGGATCTGCACGCGCTGATGACCGACAGCCAGGACTGGTGGCCGGCGGACTGGGGGCATTATGGCGGGCTGATGATCCGGATGGCGTGGCACGCCGCCGGGTCCTACCGGATCGCCGACGGGCGCGGTGGCGGGGCGACGGGGAACCAGCGGTTCGCGCCGCTCAATTCGTGGCCGGACAATGCCAATTTGGACAAGGCCCGCCGGTTGCTCTGGCCGATCAAGAAGAAGTATGGCAACCGGCTCAGTTGGGCCGACCTGATCATCCTCGCAGGCAACATCGCGTATGAGTCGATGGGCCTGAAGACATTTGGTTTCGCCTTTGGCCGGGAAGATATCTGGCATCCGGAGAAGGACACGTATTGGGGAGCGGAAAAGGAATGGCTCGCCCCCAGTGACGAGCGCTACGCGGACGTCGACAAGCCAGACACCATGGAAAACCCGCTGGCCGCGGTGCAGATGGGCCTGATCTATGTCAATCCGGAAGGGGTGAATGGCAATCCTGACCCGCTGAAAACCGCGGCGCAGATTCGTGAGACCTTTGCCCGCATGGCGATGAATGACGAGGAAACCGTGGCGTTGACTGCGGGCGGCCACACGGTGGGCAAGTGCCACGGCAACGGGCGCGCGGAGAATCTCGGCGCGGAGCCGGAGGCCGCGCCGCTCGAGGACCAGGGTCTCGGGTGGCTCAACAAGACCAGCCGGGGCGTGGGCCGCGACACGGTGACCAGCGGGATCGAAGGTGCCTGGACGACCCATCCGACGCAGTGGGACCACGGCTATTTCCAGCTCTTGCTCAAGTATGATTGGGAGCTCAAGAAGAGCCCTGCCGGAGCCTGGCAGTGGGAGCCGGTGGACATCAGGGAAGAGGACAAGCCGGTCGACGTCGAAGATCCGTCGGTCCGCTACAACCCGATCATGACGGACGCCGACATGGCGATGAAGATGGATCCGGTTTATCGCGAGATATCGGATCGTTTCTACCAGAACCCGGAGGTGTTTGAGAAGGTGTTCGCCCGGGCGTGGTTCAAGCTCATTCACCGGGACATGGGGCCGCGAGTGCGCTACATCGGTCCCGATTCGCCGCAGGAGGAGCTGATCTGGCAGGATCCGGTGCCTGCCGGGCCGACCGGGTATGAGGTGGAGGCGGTCAAGGCGAAGATCGCCGGCAGCGGATTGAGCGTTGGCGAGCTGGTGGCCACCGCATGGGACAGTGCGCGGACATTTCGTGGGTCGGACAAGCGGGGCGGAGCCAACGGCGCCCGCATTCGCCTGGCGCCGCAGCGTGACTGGGAAGGCAACGAGCCGGCCCGGTTGACCAAGGTGCTGTCGCGATTGGAGCCGATTGCCGCGGAATGCGGGGCGAGTCTCGCCGATGTGATCGTTCTGGCGGGCAACGTCGGTTTGGAACAGGCGATCCAGGCGGCGGGGCTGGCCGTGCCGGTGCCGTTTGTTCCCGGGCGCGGCGATGCCACCGAGGAAATGACCGACGCGGACTCGTTTGCGCCGCTGGAGCCCGTGGCGGACGGATTCCGCAACTGGCTCAAGAAGGACTACATCGTGCAGCCTGAGGAGCTCATGCTCGACCGCGCCCAGTCGCTCGGCCTGACCGCGCCGGAGATGACGGTGCTGGTGGGCGGCCTGCGGATGTTGGGCGCGAACTTCGGCGGCGGTCAGGACGGGGTGTTCACCGACACGCCCGGCGTGCTCAGCAACGACTTTTTTGTCAATCTGGTGGACATGAAGTATGCGTGGGAGCCGACGGGCCGGAATTCCTATCACATCCGCGACCGCAAGACCGGTCACATCAAGTGGACGGCCACCCGGGTGGATCTGGTGTTCGGGTCAAACTCGATTCTGCGATCCTACGCCGAGGTCTATGCGCAGGACGACAACAAGGAGAAGTTCGTGAGGGACTTTGTTGCGGCGTGGACGAAGGTGATGCAGGCCGACCGGTTTGATCTGGAATCGAATTGATCTGGAATCGAATTGATCTGGAATAGGCAAGCGGATGGTTTTACGACTGTCCGTGAGCGGGGTGCCGGAACTTCCGGTGCCCGGAGGCATCGTTCGCCTGACCCGGGAAGGGGACTTTCCGGGGCTGGCGAACGTTTTGCTGCGCGCCAAAGCCAGAGCAACCAACACGCAGAGAACGTAGAATACGACAAGCATGATGAAATGGATTTGTGGAATGGTGTTTTCGGCACTGATGCTCTGCCCGGGAGCGGCCGCCGAGAAACCCAATGTGGTGGTCTTCCTGATCGACGACATGGGCTGGACGAATCTGGGGTGTTTCGGCGCCGAGCTGTATGAAACGCCGAACATCGACGGCCTGTGTGCCGATGGCGTCCGGTTTTCCCAGGCCTACACGTCCGCGGCGATCTGCGCGCCGGCCCGGGCCTCGATGCTGAGCGGCATGCATCCGATGCGTTTCGGGATGTGGAACCACCTGCATTTCATCACGCCCGGGACCAAGATCCTGCCGCAGTTCCTGAAGGAGAATGGCTATCAGACCTGGCATGTCGGCAAATGGCACATGGGAAATGCGAAGCAAAAGACCCTGCCTGGAGACATGGGGTTTGAGAAGAGTGCGGGGGCGTCGATTGCGTTTGGTCCCGGTTCCTATTTCTGGCCGTTCGGGTGCGACCCGGAGACCGGCAAGCCGCGCAGCGCCCGCATGAGCGTGCCGGAAATGTTCAAGGTCGGGAAGGAGGGCGACCAGTTGACCGAGCTGCTGACCGACCAGATCGAGACCATGTTCAGGGAGCGGGATCCGGAACGGCCGTTTTATCTCAACTTCTGGCCGTATTCCGTGCACAGCGGGCAGGAGACGTCTCCCGAACTGGAGGCGAAATACCGGCGCAAGATCAAGGAAATGGGGCTGAAACCGACCTATCGGACCGATGAGAAGACCGGGGCCAAGCTGCTGACCAGCGAGACCAACGCCGTGTTCGCGGGGATGGTGGAGACGCTGGACGTGCAGATCGGGCGGGTGATCCGGATGCTCAAGGATGCCGGGGAATATGACAACACGCTGTTCGTGTTTTACTCGGACAATGGATGCACCACCCAGAACGTGCCGTGTGTGCCGCTGAACGGCGGCAAGAACTCCACCTACGAGGCCGGCGTGCGCGTTCCGGCATTCATCTCGTGGAAAGGGCACGTCCAGCCGGGCAGCGAGTATGCGAAGCCGGTCTACATCTGCGACGTGTTCGACACGGTGCTGGATGCCGCGGGGATCGCACAACCCGAGCGCGAGGACGACGGGGTCTCGCTGATGCCGGTGCTCGGCGGAAAATCGCTGCCGCCGCGCCAGTTTGTCTGGTATTTCCCCGACGAACGCGCGTGGTGGGCGCAACGTCCGAACGCGGCGATCTACGATGAACGTAGTGGCATGAAGTTGATCTCGTTCTTCAATGGGGATGAAGATGAAATGTATGACCTGCGGAACGATCTCGCGGAGGCCCGTAACGTGGCGTCCAGGTATCCGGAGCTCGGCGTCGAGCTGAAGAAGAAGACCCGCGCGTTCCTGAACCAGTATTATCAAACGACCAAGGCTCCGCCGAAACGGTTTGCCGCAGGGGTGGAGAAGTTCCTCTCCAACGACTGACGATGCGGCTCAGTGGGGCAGGCTCACGATCCAAGGGAAATTATGTGATGAAAGCGGTTCTCCTGACTGTCGGACTCATGTGGTGTGCCGCCAGTGCCCATGGCGGTCCCACCGAAGCGGCGGCCGTCACGAAGCCGGTGGGTGCCTATGCCAGCATGCTCACCGGGCGGGCCGTGGAGAATGACCTGATGCAGGGCGGGTTGGTGCGCGTGCTGTGGGCCGAGCTGGAGCCCTCGCGCGGCGAGTTCGACTTTGCTCCGATTGAAACGCAGCTCCGCCGGCTTCCGCAGGGGAAGAAATGGAGTCTTGCATTGTATGGCGGGTGGGCATCGATCGAAGCGGATGATCCCGGGCGGGTGAAGACGCCGCCGTTGCGTGGCGGGTCCGCGAAGCAACGGCCACTGAAACCGCACATGTCTCCGCCGTGGCTGGTTTCGGAACTTGGTGCCGAAACCTTTGTCATTCAGTTCAGGGGGACGGCGGTCAATCTGCCGAAATACTGGGATCCGGTGGTGCAGAAGCGTCTGGCGGTCATGATGCAGGCGGTGGCGGGGAAATATCAGGAGGATGAGCGCCTGGCGCTGATCTATGTGCCGCAAATGACCAGCAACGGACTCGAAGGGCATTTCAACGGGGTGCCGAAGGAGACTCTGCTCGCTGCCGCGGATCTGAAACCGACGGAAACGCGGGAATTCGAGAAGTTGTGGACGGGGGCCGCGCTTTCCGCCATCCGGAGCACTGCCGCGGCGTTTCCAAACAAAGCGGTTGCATTTGAGGTGCATGAACTGCTCGGCAGCGCCGCCATTCCGAAACAGATCATGAGCGGGATTCTCGCAGACCCGGCGTTGAGTCGTCAGGCGGGTATCGCGATGTGGTGGATTTCCGGGAAAACGGATTACCAAGCCGAGTTGCTCGCGGCGATTGAGAAATTCCCCGGCGATTTATACGGGCAGGTGATCGGGCGGTCCGACCAGTCCCATCGGTTTCCCGGCGGCGATTACAAGGCGGTCTTCACCCAGGCCGCCAAGCTCGGCATGCGCTACATCGAGCCGTGGAATTACGAGTTTGAACATCACACGCACGACGACCTGCTGGAGGAGTTCAACCGGTCCTGTGCGCAGCGGTTCGCCCCATGATCCGCGTGGGCGTGGATGACGGTGGACGCGTGGGGAGTGCGGGGGAGTGAGCCGAAGGTCAGGGAGCCAGGCGGGATGACCGGTGGCTTCCAATGGCCGGTGTGACTGTGGAATGCTTGCCGGAGGTGGACAGTTAACCATGTGGGAGGTTGTGTGTAGGGTGTTGATGTTAAGGGCTTCCGTGGTGGAGTTGAGTTTTTGTTTGATGATATGGCGACGGGTTCCTACCGAAGATGCGATGTGTGTGGGGCTTTAACGGAAAAAAATATATGAAACTAAGCAAAAGAGTGAATTTGTCGGTGCTTGTGCTCGGGGTGTCTGGGTTGGCGGTTGGTGGGGGAGCTGGCGCTGCGATAACGAATGATGGGTATCCTCCGCTGGGCGGGGTGTCGCTTTCATCCTCCGGGACGGGAGTGGGAAATGGCGGTGGCCGGACGTGGTCATTCTCCGCGTTTGATTTCTCCGCGTTCGATCAGTTGTGGTATGGGATTGATACGACGTATCTGCCCATGATCGCGATGAATCAGCAGGCTGGATTTACTGCCGGTGAGAACCTCGTCTACAGCGTGGCGGACTCAAGTCCGGGCAGTGGAATCGCGGTATGGACCGGGAATTCCGATTTCACCTACAATGTGCCGTCGGCCGTGACCGTGAATGTTCCGGTCAGGTTGACCCTGACGCTCGGGGGGGCAGGAGCAAGCGAGTTTGTGGAATCCACGACTTTGCTGGCGATCGATCCTGCGTTTGACACAAGCCAGTCGGTCGTGGCCGAGGTGAGCGGTGATTTCTCGATCAACATACTTGCCGAAGCGTTCAAGGATGGCAGCTGGACACCGATCAACGATCTGTTTGATGCGGAGAGCACCTATGAGAGCGATGGAACGAGATCGAGTTTCGGGACCACGTTTTATTCGACAGCCGTTCCGGAACCGATGTCTGCGATGCTATTGGCGCTCGGGGGAGTTGCTCTCCAGTTGAGGCGCCGGCGCTGCTCTGCCGATGGTTAGGGTGGCGGATGGTTGCGGGCGGGAAACCGCGCAGTTCCGGCATCCCTGGTGGAAATACGCAGGCCGTTGGCAAATCCATGAATCAAGCCATGTAGAGCGGTGCTGGCATCCCTGCCGGGATGCGATGAATTTTCTGCTGGGAGGGGTCCGGGGGTGTCGCTGCGCTCGACCCCCGGCTACTGGCTGTGATCCCTCCGGGATCGTCTTAAACGGAGCATTGGCAACGGTCCGGTGGTTCGCGTCAGTAGGTAAACCGATCAGGCCGAGCATCCGGGCAGTTCTGGTATCCACGCAGGGATGCTGTTTTCACCGGTGGCTTGCGGTTTGGGGGGGGGGGCTGCGCTCGACCCCCGGATACCGGCTGTGATCCCTCCGGGATCTTTTTGAGGCGGGACTTTGTCAACAAGTTGGGCATGCCACGCCGGGATGCTGTTTTCATCGGCGGCTTGCGGTTTGGGGGTGTCGCTGCGCTCGACCCCCGGCTACTGACGTTGATCCCTCCGGGATCGTCTTAAACGGAGCATTGGCAACGGTTCGGGACGTTCGGAGGAGCGTGTCTTTCTGGTGCGGCTGTCCGGTCGCGGGGGGCGGCGATCCGTGATGGTGTGGTGAACGGCGGCCCCGGTGAGGCGTTCGCTGGCCTGCGCGGGGTGGGGAGGGGGTTGCTAGGGCTTGCGGTGTTGGAGGAAGAGGTCGATGGCGTCGGTGAGGGCGATCCACGAGGCTTCGATGATGGAGTCGGAGACGCCGACGGTGCCCCAGGAATGGCTGCCGTCCGAGGAAACGATGAGGACGCGGGTCTTGGAAGCGGTGGCGTCGTGGCCCTCGATGATGCGGACTTTGTAGTCGACGAGTGAGACGTCGGCGATTTCCGGGTAGAATGGGAGCAGTGCCTTGCGCAGGGCGAGGTCGAGGGCGTTAACGACGCCGTTGCCCTCGGCGACGGTGAGGACGCGCTGGCCGTCGATGCCGAGTTTGACGGTGGCCTCGCAGACCGGGGCGTGGCCGTCCTCGTATTTGCGGAAGCTGGTGTGGTATTCGTGGAACTGGAAGGGTTTTTCGTAGTCCTTGAGCTGGCGGCGGACGAGGAGTTCGAATGAGCCGCTGGCGGCTTCGAACGAGTAGCCTTCGTTTTCGAGTTGTTTGACGCGGTCGAGCACGGCGGAGGCTTCGGGCGATCCTTTATCGAGTTTGAGGCCGAGTTTTTCGGCCTTGATGAGGATGTTGTCGCGGCCGGAGAGTTCGGAGACGAGGATGTTTTGTTCGTTGCCGACGGCAAGCGGTTCGATGTGTTCGTAGGAGCGGGAGATTTTCTTCACCGCGTTGACGTGCATGCCGCCCTTGTGTGCGAAGGCGGTGCTGCCGACGAAGGGGGCGCGGGCGAAGTGGATGTTGTTGGAGACGTCGTCGACGAAATACGAGAGGTCTCGTAGTTTTCTGAGGTTGGGGACGGCTTTGATGCCCATCTTGAGCTGGAGGATGGGGATGACGGAGGTGAGGTTGCAGTTTCCGGTGCGTTCGCCGTAGCCGTTGATGGTGCCCTGGACCTGGGATGCGCCGGCCTTGACGGCGGCGATGGCGTTGGCGACGGCGAGTTCGCAGTCGTTGTGGGTGTGGATGCCGAAGGGGGTGTCCGGCAGGCGTTGTTTGACGGCCTGGCAGATCTGCATGATTTCGGATGGCAGGGTGCCGCCGTTGGTGTCGCAGAGGACGAGGCATGAGGCACCGCCTTCGGCGGCGGCTTCGAGGGTTCCGAGCGCGTGTTCGGGGGAGTCCTTGTAGCCGTCGAAGAAGTGTTCGGCGTCATAGACGACCTCGCGGCCGTTAGCGGTGAGGTGGGCGACGGTGTCGCGGATCATGGCGCGGTTTTCCCCGACGGTGGTGCGGAGGACTTCGGTGACCTGGAGTTCCCAGCTTTTGCCGAAGATGGTGACGACGGGGGTTTCCGCTTCGAGGAGCAGGCGGACCTGGCGGTCCTGGTCGACGGGGGTATCGGCGCGGCGGGTGGAGCCGAAGGCGGCGAGTTTGGCGTGTTTGAGGTTGAGTTTCCGGGCTTGCTGGAAGAACTCGACGTCCTTTGGATTGGAGCCGGGCCAGCCGCCTTCGATGTAGTCGATTCCGAACGTGTCGAGGTGTTGTGCGATGCGGAGTTTGTCGAGGCCAGACAATTGGAAGCCTTCACCTTGGGTGCCGTCGCGCAGGGTGGTGTCGTAAAGATATACTGGTTTGTCGCTCATCGATGGGACCGGCGAGAATAGGGGGGAGATCCGAGACGGCAAGACAGAAGACCGCGGAAACAGAAGACCGCGGAAGGGCGGGGGCGGGAGCGGTGGGGCTCAGGGGACCCAGGTTTGGGCTTTGGTGATGCGGTGGCTTTGGTAGGCCTTGAAGCAGCGGGACATGTCGACGGGTTGGTCGTCGGAGTTGTTGCTGCCGGTGGTGAATTTGGCCCCCATGTTGCGGGCGTGGCGGATGAAGCGGTCGCGCGGGAAGCCGCTGCGGGCGTTGATTTCGAGGGCGACGTGGTTGTCGATGGCGGCTTGGATGACGAGTTTCATGCGTTCGTCGGTCCAGAGGGTGTCGTAGAGGGGTTCGACGGACGGGGGGAGGTAGGTGGGGTTGGCGAGGATGTTGCAGGGTTCTGCGAGGACGCGGAGGTTGTGTTTGAGGTAGCGTTTCATCCAGGCCTCGGGGTCGTCGATGGTGTAGGTGGCGGGTTCGAAGAGTTTGGTCATGGGGCCGTTGTCGTCGGGCATCGGCATGATCATGGTGTCTGCGAGGATGTAGTCGAGGCGGTCGAGGAGGGTCTTGTCGTGTGTGGTGTGCCAGTCGCGGTCGTTGACCTGGATGCCGCGGAAGAGCGGGTAGGATTCGGTTTCATCGAGGAAGGCGGCGAGTTGGGCGTCGGTTTCGATGGGCCATCCTTGGCCGAGGTTTTTGAGGATTCCAAGGTTGATGCCGGTGGTGGCCTGGCGGGCGAGGGCCTTGTCGGCGGTCATGCCGCCGCGGAGGTGGACGTGGTAGTCGATGAACGGGATGTTGCGGGCGGCGAGGGAGTCGATGCGATCGCGGGTGGCGCCGCAGCCGTCGGCGGAGGGGCGCAGCGGGATGGCGGGGTCGTGGTTGGCGGGGAGTTGGGTGAGGGTGATCCTGCGGAAGCGGACGGTGGAGCCGGGGTCATGGGCCTGCAGGGCGATGGTGCCGGACGACAGGCGGCGGGTCGGGGGAAACGCGGGGTGGAGGGGGCCATCGGGTTCGATGTAGTCGACGGCGAGTTTGTCGTCGACGTGGACGATGACGCGTTTTCCGGCGACCTGGATGCGGAGGGTGAACCATTGGTCGTCGGCGATGGGGGATTTGGTGAGGTTGCGGACGGCGTAGATGCTGCCGGTGCGCTTGAGTTCGCGGTGCTGGCCGTGGCCGTTGTAGCTGTTGTTGATTTGGATTTCGTATCCGTGGTCGGGCCAACCGGTTTTCTGCCATGCGGTGTGGATGAAGACGCCGGAGTTTGAGCGGGCGGCGGCGCAGGCTTCGATTTCGAGGATGAAGTTGGTGAAGTCGGCGTGGGCGACGGGGCCGTTGTAGAAGAGGTGGCTGCGTTTTCCGTTGGCGACGATGGCTCCGTGCTTGACGGACCAGGAGCCGGTGTTTTCCGAGGCTTTCCAGCCGGCGAGCGATTTTCCGTCGAAGAGTTCAACGGGGTTGGCGTGGAGCAGGGCGGCGGTTGTGAGAAACAGGAGGAGCGCGCGCATGATGGGGCTACGGAGTGTGGGGGCGGGTTCTGTCGGCGGGGGGAAGCGGAGGTGGCGCTGTGCTCGACCCCCGGCGACAGGCGGTGATCCGTCCGGGATCGGGGGTGGAGGTTGTTGGGAGGGTGTGCGTTGAAATGAATTGGGGGTGGGGCGGGGATCCACTCGGATCCTTCGCCACACCCCCGTTTTCCCTCTCCTGTCTTTGGAGAATGTTGTGATGTGCCGGGCGCTATGCGTCGAGTTTGAGCGCGGCTTTCTGAGCGGCGGATTTGGTGCCGTCGGCTTTGGCAGTGTCGGAGTTGGTGAGGCGCATTCCGACGGGTTTGGAGACACCGAATTCCTCCATGGTGACGCCATACATGACGTCGGCGCGGGCCATGGTGCGCTTGGAGTGGGTGACGATGATGAATTGTGAGCGGTCGATGAAGCGGTCGAGCACCTTGACGAAGCGGCCGATGTTGGATTCATCGAGCGGGGCGTCGAGTTCGTCGAGCACGCAGAAGGGGCTGGGTTTGATCATGTAGATCGAGAACAGCAGGGCGACGGCGGTCATCGAGCGTTCGCCACCGGAGAGCAGCGAGATCGACTGGAGTTTTTTGCCGGGCGGTTTGGCGATGACCTCGATGCCGGATTCGAGCGGGTCTTCCTCGTCCATGAGGGTGAGGTCGGCTTTGCCTTTTTCGCCGAAGAGTTCCTTGAACATCGTTTGGAAGTTGATGCGGACCTGGGCGAAGGTTTCGGAGAACAGGCGCATCGTTTCGGTGTTGATGCGGTCGATGACTTCGAGGAGTTCGGTTTTCGAGGAAACGAGGTCGTCGTGCTGGCCGCGGAGGAAGTTGAAGCGTTCTTCGAGTTCCTCGAATTCCTCGATGGCGTCGAGGTTGACGGGGCCCATGGAGTCGAGGCGGCGTTTGATGTCGGTGACGATGGACTCGACGAAGTCCCAATCCGGCTGGCCGGTGGCTTCGCCGGGGATTTCCATGGGTTCGTCTTCGCCGGTGGCGTCGACGACGACGGTTGCGGGTTCGTCGTCGTCGGAGTCGGTGTCGGTTTCGACGATGGATTGTTTGCCGCGGCGGTTTTGGAGTTTTTTCTGGGAGTCGATGCTGGCGAGCAGTGCGTGGGAGTCCGGTTCGAAGGTGGTGAGGTCGACCTGGTGTCGCTCCATGATCGAGGTTGCGAGGTTTTCGATGCGGAGGTCGAGTTTGGTGGCGTTGACTTCCTCACGGCCTTTTTGCTCGGTGATTTTGGCGTGGCTGCGGCGGAGTGCGGCGAGTTCGGTTTCGGCTTCCTCGATTTTATCGATGAGTGCGGCGCGGTTGGCGGAGCGGCTTTCGATTTCGGTTTCGAGGTCGGCGGCTTCGAGGCGGTGGGTTTCGCATGCTTCGGCGAGGCGGATGCTTTCGGCGGCGGCTTCTTCGATGCGGGCGGAGAAGCTTTCGATTTCGGTTTCGCGGCGGATGGCGACTTCGCGGAGTTCCGAGAGGCGGGCCTCCATCGGTTTTTGTTGTTCTTCGGCCGATTGTTTCGATTGTTTTTCGACGGCGAGTTCGGTGCGGATTTCGTTGAGTGACGAGTTGAATTCCTGTTCGCGCTGCATGGCGCCTTCCGATTCGGCCTGGAGGCGGCTGGCTTCGGTTTCGAGTGATTCGAGGCGTTCTCGGGCGGCGGCGAGTTCGCCTTCGAGTTGGGAGCGGCCTTCGGCGGCGGCTTTTTCGCGGTTTTCGAGTTCGCCGCGTTCCCACTGCACGCTTTCGATTTTCATTTCGAAGTTTTCCACTTCGCGGGTGGCGAGGCTGAGTTCGCCCTGGCGGGTGGAGAGTTCGACTTTCTGGCGTTGGAGGCGTTCGCGTGAGACTTCGACTTCCTCGCGGTTTTTTTCCTGCAGGGTTTCGAGTTCGGTGACTTTGTTGCGTGCGGCTTCGTCGGCGGTGGTGAGTGCGGCGACTTCCTCTTCGAGTTTGCGGAGTTCGTTGCGGAGCTCGAGCACGGAGGTTGACCCGCCTTTGGCCGCGCCGCCGCGGAGGGTTCCTTCGGCGCCGAGGATGACGCCTGCCTGGGTGACGAAGGTGACGCCCGGCTGGGATTCGCGGATGCGCAGCGCGGTGGAGATGTTCGGCACGATGAGGACTTTTTCGAGCAGGCGTTCGATGACGCCGGCGATGCGTTTGTCCGACTTGACGCGGTCGAGCGCCCAGGCGGTGGCGCCTTCCGGGAGGGCTTCGATCTGGGTGCCGCCGGCGTGGGGGACGAAGGATTCCGGGATCACTGCGGCGAGGCCGAGTTCCTTTTCGGTGAGGCGGCTGATGATCGCCTCGGCGACGGATTGGTCCTGGACGAGGACGGCCTGGAGGTGGGTGCCGAGGGCGGCTTCGATGGCGCGGGCGCAGGAGTCATCGGCTTCGATGAAGGAGGCGAGCACGCCGTGGATGCCGGGTTTGAAGCGGTCGGGTTCGCCGAGGCCGGTGAGCACGTTCTGGGTGCCTTTTTCGAAGCCTTCGCCGCTTTCGACGAGTTGGCGGACGGCTTCGAAGCGGGCGGAGCGCTGGGCGAGCACCTTGTTGGACTCGATGGCTGCGGTGCGGGATGCGTCGAGGTCGCCGCGGGTGTGTTGCCACGTGCGTTCGGCGGCTTGGAATGCCTCTTCGAGGCTGGTGAGGCGTGCGCTGGTTTCCTCGAGTTCGCCGGAGATGCGTGCGTGTTCGGCGCGGTGGTCCTCGAGTTCGAGGCTGAGGCGTTGTTCTTCCTCGGCGAGTTGGCGGGCGCGTTCGCGCGATCCTTCGAGTTGGGAGAGGGCGCTTTCGATTTTCGCCTGCATGGAGGCGATGAGGTTTTGGGTGCGGTTGGCTTCGCCGCGGGTTTCGCGGAGGGATGCCTCGGTGGATTCGCGTTCGGCGCGCATGGTGTGGCCGCGTTCCTCCTGTTCGGCGAGTTGCAATTCCTTTTCGGCGATGCGGCGGGTGAGTTGTTCGAGTGCTTCGTTGGCGGCGATGAAGTCGAACTCCTGTTTTTGGAGTTTTTCTTTGGTGGCCTCGATGTCCTCGCGGTTTTGTGCGATTCGGCTTTCGAGTTCGTCGCGGCGTTCGTTGTTGAACGAGATGCGGCCTTCCGCGGTGTTGAGCGAGTTCCGGTGTTGGTTGAGTTCGTGGCGGAGTTCGGCGAGTTCGCCATCGAAGGCGCGGGCTTCGGTGCGTGCGGTGTTGACGGATTCCTCTTTGGCGGGGAGTTGCATTTCGATCTCGGTGTCGCGGACTTCGAGGCCGCGGATCGAGGTCAGGAGTTCGTCGCGTTCGGCGGTGAGTTCGATGAATTTCTTGTGGCCGAGGTGGGTGTCGAGCACGCGGGTGTCGGCGGCGAGCGCCTGGTAGCGGCGTGCTTTGGCGACCTGGCGCTTGAGTGAGTTCATGCGGCGTTCCTGTTCGGCGAGCACGTCGGAAACGCGGAGCAGGTTGGCTTCGGTGTAGTCGAGTTTGCGGAGTGCGTCTTTTTTCTCGCGTTTGAACTTGGTGATGCCGGCGGCTTCCTCGAACACGGCGCGGCGTTCCTCGGGTTTGGAGGAGAGGATCTGGTCGATCTGGCCCTGTGCCATGATCGAGTAGGCGGTGCGGCCGATGCCGGTGTCCATGAGCATGTCATGGATGTCCTTGAGGCGGCAGAGGGTGCCGTTGATGCGGTATTCGGATTTGCCGTCGCGGAAGACGCGGCGGGTGATGGAGACTTCGTTGTAGTCGACTTTGAGGGCTTCTTCGCAGTCGGCCATGGTGAGGGTGACTTCGGCCATGCCGAGCGGCTTGCGTTTTTCGGTGCCGTTGAAGATGACGTCGGCCATTTCGCCGCCGCGGAGGGCTTTGGCGGAGGTTTCACCGAGGACCCAGCGGATGGCGTCGACGACGTTGGATTTGCCGCAGCCGTTGGGGCCGACGATGCCGGTGACGCCTTTGGCGAATTCGAGCACGGTCTTGTCCGCGAAGGACTTGAAGCCGTGGATTTCGAGAGTTTTGAGATACATGAAGACAGGAGTGGTTGAGGGTGAAGCCCGAGAGGGAAAACGAGCAGGGGCAAGCTACTCCGGGAGCGGGGGTGTCGCAATTTGAGAAATGGTTTTGCGCTACATGTGGTGTTTCGTTGGTGGTTCTGGTGCTATTTGTTGTGCTTTGAGGTGATTCAGGGTTCTTAATCAGTTTGCAAAGGCGATGGGATGTTTGGCAAAAAAAAGAGCGGGTGCCGTGTTTCCACGGGCCCGCTTTGGTGGGTGGTTCGGTCCAGCGATCAGGCGTTGATGACGCGGTGAGCGGGAACGGAATGAGATGGGATGGGAATGCTGGCTGGGGGGGAGTTCAGCCGGGATAGGCGCTGCCCTGGACGATGCCGCGGCGTTGGATTTCGCGGTCGATGTGGGTTTGCACGGCGGATTTCGGCAGACCCCAGATGGGGGCGATGAGGAGGTCCTGGTCGGCGACGCCGAAGAGGCGCTGGATGATGAGGTCCGGGCGCAGGCGCGGGATGAGGTCGCAGAGGAGGTCGGTGTATTCCTCGAGGCTGAGGGTGTGGAAGGGTTCCTTTTTGTAGCGTGCGGCGAGGATCGAGCCTTTGACGATGTGGAGGTGGTGGAGTTTGGTGAACTTGACCTGCGGGAAGCGGTTCAGTTCGTCGGCGTGGGCGAGGAGCATGTCGCGGGTTTCCCATGGGAAGCCGAAGATTGTGTGGAGGCAGAGGCTGAGCGGCGAGTCGGCGAGGGAGTCGAGGAGTTCGACGAGTTCGGCGTGGGTGCAGCCGCGGTTGATCTGGGCGAGGGTTTCCTCGTGGATGGATTCCATGCCGAGTTCGAGGTCGACGTCGAGGCGGTCGGTGTAGCTCTCGAGGAGGGCGATTTTTTCCGGGTCCAGGCAGTCGGGGCGGGTGCCGACCGAGAGACCGACGACGTCCTCCGGGGCGACGGCGAGGGCTTCGTCGTAGAGGGCCTTGAGGCGTTCGACGGGGGCGTAGGTGTTGGTGTTCGGTTGGAAGTAGATGATGAATTTGTCGGCCTTGTAGCGTTCCCGGGCGTTTTTCATCGAGCCGAGGACTTGTTCGCGGATTTGGTCGAGCGAGCGGGGGAGGGCGGGGGTGAATGAGTCGACGTTGCAGTAGGTGCAGCCGCCGTAGCCTTTTTTGCCGTCGCGGTTCGGGCAGGTGAAGCCGGCGTCGACGATGACCTTGAAGACGCGGTTGCCGCCGTAGTGGCGGCGCAGCCATGGGCCGTAGGCGTTGTATCCGGGAGTGGTGGCGGTTTCGGGCATGGTGGGAAGCCTGTAGCCCGGAAACCGACCGTCGGCAAGGGAAAGGGGAACTTCGGGTTGATGGGGAAGGTGCCGGCGCTTTCGGTGGGGAGGGAACGGGCTCCGTGTGATTGGTGTGGGTTTCACCTGCGCCGGCGGCCGACGAGGGCGAGCAGTCCGGTGGCGAGCAGGATGGTGGTGGCGGGTTCCGGGATCGGGCCGGCGAATTCGAACATGATGCCGGACGCGCGCATCGACACGTAGGTTGAGTTTTCGGGTGTCATGGTGACGGTGATTTCGGACGATGGATCGGTGACGGGGAGCGTGCCGATGAGTTCCCAGCGGCCGGTGTTGCTGCCGGTGGTGAAGTCGGCGGCGTTCTGGTCGATGGTTTGGGTGAGGCCCGCGGGTGATCCGCCGATCAAGACCTGATAGGTGGTGAGTCCGCCGCTGACGCCGGGGTTGGCGGGGTGGAGGCGGTAGATGTTATAGAGTCCGGCGGTTCCGGCGGCGAGTCCGGTGGCGGTGAGGTCCGGCAGCGTGCCCTGGGAGTTGAGCACGGTTCCCGGGGCGAATGTCTGGTTGTCGGTATCCGTCGCCGGGGTGTAGGTGAAGGTGTATTCGTCGGTGGTTCCGTTGCCGCCGAAGACATGGTTGAGGGTGAAGAATGTGGCGGGGGAGTCGGTGGTGGCGGGGAGGTTTCCGGCGCTTGCGGTGGAGGTGGAGGCCGTGGTGCCTCCGGGGCCGGTGTAGGTGTAGTGGCCCGCGCCGAGGGAGCCGTCGGTGGCAATGATGTAGGCGGCCTGGCTGGTGCTGCTGATGATGAGTGCCGCGAGTGTGAGGGGGAGGAGGTGTTTCATGGATTTTGTTGGTTTGTTAGTTTGTTGGGGTTGGAGGCGGGTGGAGTAAGGCGGTGGATTTATCTGATGAATGATGTGAGATATGGGTTTGGTGTGAGGGTGGAGTGTTTACTCCTGTTCGATCCGATAGAATGCTTCGGTTTCGGGTGGGGCCGGGTCGGTCACGATGGCGGTGGATCCGGATGGGGTGATTCCGCCGGTGATGATCGTCGAGAACTCCGTGAGGTCGGCGGAGCGGGTCAGGCGGTAGGTCGAGAGTGGGTTGAGCCCTGCGACCGAGAGTTCGACCGCGCCGCTGGTGGTGATTCGGATGCCGGTGATCCGGAATGGATGGGGGTTGCCTATGAGGACGATTTCGGCCGAGCTCGCGGTGAGGGGGCCGCCGTCCCAGGTGGCGTGGTAGGCGAAGGCCGCGCCGTCGTTTCCGGAGACCGTGGCGGTGGCGGTGGCGACGCCGTCCGGTCCGGTGGTGGCGCTGATTTCCTCCGGGGTGCCGTCGCCATCGGTATCGATGAGGAAGATGATGGTTTGGCCGGGGATGCCGGTGCCGGAGGAGTTGAGCAGGGTGGCGGTGAGTGTGGCTTCGGCGCTGGTGGCCGGGGCGTCGAGGGAGACGGGGGATGCGGCGAGTGTGGCGCCGTCGATCACGTCGCCGATGCCGTCATGGTCGGAGTCCGCTTGATCGGGGTTGGGGACGGTGGGTGCGTTGTCGAACTGCATGGCGAGCGCGTAGTCGCCCATGGTCATGACTTCGCCGCGGGTTTTGGCGTGGTTGAGGAGTGTCATCCAGTTGCGCCAGCGTTCGGGGTCGACCATGTTGTTTTCGCGGTTGATGCCGCCCGGGGCGGTGGGGCAGGAAACGAGGCGGTCGAGGTCGTTGCAGTATCGGGTTGACCATGAAACCTCTTCGATCAACCAGGTGTTGAGGCCCGGGCTCTGGGTGATGGAGTCGAGGTATGCGGCGTAGTCCGGCATGCCCGCGGGGGTTTCCGAATCGACCTCGAGATCCGCGCTGGCATGGAACATTCCGAACTGGTCGAACGATTCGTGGTGGGAGCCTTCGGGGCTGAAGAACTGGGAGAGGCTGCCGGATTCCTCGGCGATGGAGGCGCTCCAGCCGCGGTATCCGAGGCGGGCGGTGGCATCCCGGCCGGTGGTGTCCGAGGTGTTGTAGGGCGGGGCGTAGCTGATCAGCGGATTGGCTGCGAGGGTCCAGTCGATTGTGGGGGCGGTGGCGGGGTTGACGCCGCTGTGCATGATCCATTTGTCCTGCTCGTATTGGCCGAGCAGTGACCGGCGTCCGACCCGGAGCAGTTGGTGGTTTTCCTCGAGCGTGAGGCCTGCGGATTCGCTGCTGTAGAAGTTGCGGTCCGTGAGGTCCTTCCAGTCTCCGAGCGGGGTGTTGTTGTAGTGGTAGGCACCGTGCTGGCCGATTTCGAGGTTTGGATTGGAGATCCGTTCGTTGATCCAGGCGATCGGGTCCGGGTCGTCGAAGGCGTTCCAGATGAGGCGGGGGATGACGACCACGGTGATCGGGCAGTCGGCGCCGCCGGTGAGCGGCGGGTCGGTTTCCGGGAAGGTGTATCCGGAATCGGCGGGTTCGTCACCGATGCCGTTGTAGCTGCGGGATTTCTGGGTTTCCCACTCGGCGGGAGTGAGGATGGCGCCATCGGCCATGGTTTGGGTGAATTCGTTTTGGAAGGCGCGTCCGAGGGCGTCGATGCGGATGATGAAGTGGGTGTCGCTTTTCGACCAGCGTGCCCTGGCGTCCATGGCCAGCGCGCGGAGGGCGGGGTCGAAGGGGCCGTCGGTGATGAGGTCTCCGTCGCTGTCGGTGTTGTTGAGCGGGTCGCTGGCATCTCCCACGCCGTCGCCGTCGCGGTCCTGCTGGTCCGGGTTTGCGGTGAAGGGTGAGTTGTCGCCGGCATCCGCGATGCCGTCGTTGTCGTCGTCGTCGTCAGCGGGGTCGCCGATGCCGTCGTTGTCGTTGTCGAGTTGGTCGAGGTAGTTGATGCCGCCGTCGGTATTCATGTCGATGCGGGGGGCGTTGGCGTGGAGGGGGGCGTTGTCGAGTTCGTCGATGATGCCGTCGTTGTCGGTGTCGGCGATGTTGGTGGTGAGCCCGTGGAGTTCGCCTTCGAGGTTGCCGAAAACCAGGTCCGGGTAGCTGTCGGAGAGCGGGTTGAGGGAGATGGCGGCGATGCCGCGGGCGTCGGTGCCGGCGGAGCCGATGATTCCGGCGCCGGTGAACACGGGTTGGTTTTGCCCGTCGGGCCCCTCGTTGACCCAGAGGGAAATCGAGCCGTCGGAGGTTCCGGCGTTGCCGGTGGCGATGTCGAGGAGTCCGTCGCCGTTGAAGTCGGCGAGGGCGATGGGCATGCCTTCGTTGATCAGGGCATCGAGCCGGTTGTAGGCATAGGGCCGGGTGCCGGTGCTGACGTTGTCATAGCGGATGGGGCTGAAGGTGCCGCCGCCGGTGTTCTGATAGATATACAGATAGTGGGCGTAGTCACCGATGACGAGGTCCGGGAGGTTGTCTCCGGTGACGTCTCCGAGGGCGAGGCCGTAGCCGTGCAGGAACACCTCGGGCGGGAAGTAGGGCGGCTCCTCGGGTTCTGGTGCGAATCCGCGGTCGACGCCCTGGATCAGGATTTCCCGGGTGAAGGAAAGCGTGCTGCCCTGGGCATGCTGGTTGCGCCAGAGGATGATGTCCGCGGTGTCGTTTGTGGTGAGGGTGTCGACGCGTTCGCCGGAGACGAGGTCGAGGTCGCCGTCCTGGTCGACGTCCGCGGCGGCGAGTCCCATTGGGTCGAGGCCCGCCACTCCAATGACGGTTCCGAGTTGGGGGGAGGAGGTTCCGTTTGACTGGAAGGTTCCGTCGCCATTTCCGAGGTAGAGGTGGAGTTCGCCTTCGCCGGTTCCGGGGACCGGGGTTGCGCCACCGGTGCGGGCGAGCACGAAGTCCATGTGGTTGGAGGGGTCGTGGTCGAAGTTTCCGGCAACGAGTGAGTAGGCGTCGTTGTAGAGTTGGTTGATGACGACTCCCTGGTGGGCGAACGTGCCGTTGCCGTCGCCGAGGTAGAGGTGGACGTCGCCGGCGGTGTCTCCGGCGAGGATGTCCGGATGGCCGTCGTTGTTGAAGTCGGCGGTTGCCAGTCCCCATGCGCGGGTGTGGTAGGATTCGGTTCCGAGGGTGCCGAGCAGCGATTGCCGGAAGCCCGGCTGCAGTGCCTGGCCGGGCAGGGGCTGAAGTGCAGTCAGGGCGAGGGAAACGAGGAGGGTTCCGCATGGGGGGAGGCAGCGGGGTGGGAGAAAACCGCGAATGCCGGGGGATTTCATGACGCCTACCACTATGAACTCCGGCAGGAGATGTCAAGAAATGCGGAGTCATGGTTCCGGTGTGATTGGTGAAAGATGACCGGACGTGTGATTCATGGATGGCAGTCGGCATGGGGTTTGTGAATTTCCCTAGTTGAATCCCACCGAACCAATTAATGATCATGACGACCTTGATATGTTCTTTCCTTGGCGCTGCTTCCGCGGTGGCAAAGCTGTATTTTCAATCGGGGGACCCGGGATCTGAGGGGGGCGGGAAGGAAGAATCTGGAGCCGGACATCCAGATGGCGATTGAAACTAATGACTGGAATCCGGTTCCGGAGGATGGGGGCAAGGTGGCGGGTGGAACAAAGGAGGAGCGAACAGCGCAGTATGGCCGGGTGCGTGTGTGGAAGCTGGAGTGAGGGGGGGCGGCCGGCAGAGGTTGCGGGCGGAGGGACCACCCGCAACCGGTCCGCGATCATGTGATCGTGGACATCACTACAGGACGGGGTCCTGAAGCATTTCCAGGCGGACGTTGTCGAGCAGCAGGTCGATCGAGTTCGTGCTGGATGAGACGTCCCTGAACGTGACGGTCGTTGCCGAGTCGTCGGCGGTGAAGTCGAGGGATTGGTTTTCCCACTTCGTGGTTCCCCAACCCAATCCACGGATGGTGTGGACGGCGCTGGCGAGGGTACCGCTGTTGACGACTTCGACTTCGAGCGTCTGTAGGCTGGTGTTGTAGGACAGGACGCCGACCGCGTAGGTGAGGCGGTAGGTGGTTCCGGGGGTGGTGGCGAAGCTTTGGGAGACCGAGCCACCCGGGTTCGTGTTCCCGAAGTTGAATCCCGCGACTTTCGATCCTTCCGCAGCTGGCGCGGCATTCTGGACGCGCACATTTCCCGCGTGGTTCCATCCGGTGAATCCGTCCTCGAAGCCTCCGTTGACGAGCTTGGTGGTGATGACGGTGAGCGTGGCGGGGTCACTTGTGACGGTGGTTGCTCCATCGGTGACGGTCACGGTGTAATCACCGGCGTCGGCGGAGCTCACCTCGAGGATCGAATACTGGCTGTCGGTGGCTCCGGGGATGTCGGTCCCGTTGAATTTCCACTGGTAGGTGAGGGTTCCCACTCCGCCGGCGGCGCGAACGCTGAAGCCCGCCCACTCGCCGATGCCGGCCGAGATGTCCTCGGGCTGGGCTGAGATGTAGAGGGGTGCGAGCGCGAACTCGGCGTGGAGCGTGTGGTCGGCATCCATGGCGAGGGTGACTGCCGGGTCGGTGGAGAAGTCCGCTCCATCGAGCGTCCATTTCACGAAGCGGTATTCGACTCCCTTGACGGGGTACCAGGAGGTCGTGATCGACGCCGGAGCGGTGATGGTAACGAGCGATCCGTCTTCGTAGGTCGCGCTGAAGTCCGTGTGAGCATAGTCGGTGCCGACGAGGTCGGGCGGGCTGAGCCATATCTCGGTCGGCTTGATGGCCAGCGGCGAGGATTCGATGGTCAGCGTGCGGACGATGCTCGGGGTGACGCGGACGCGATCGAGCAGGAGGTCGAGGGAGTTCGTGGCCGGAGAGACGTCGCTGAAGGCGATCGTGGTGGATGCGCTATCCGCCGTGAATGGCAGGTCGAGGGACCGCCAGACGACGTTACCATTTCCGCTGCCGCGGAGTTCGAAGGTTTCCGCGAGCAGACTCGGGCTGCCGGTGACTTCGACGAGCAGGCTTTGGAGCGACGTGTTGTAGGCGAGCACGCCCATGTCGAAGCTGAGCATGTACGGCTGGCCGGGTGTCGTCAGGATGGTTTGGGAAACGACGCCGTCCGGGGTGGTATTGCCCGCGTTGAAGGCGGCGGTTTTCACGCCGTCGGTCGTCTCGTATGGCGGGAGGGACTTGATGGTGGTGTTTCCGGTGGCGCTCCAGCCGAGGAAGTCGGACTCAAAGCTGCCGTTCACGAGTCCGGGGAACGAGGCGCCCACGGTGAGATCGGCGGTATCGCTCGTGACGATTCCGTGAGAGTTGGAGACGGTCACGGTGTAGGTTCCGGCGTCTGCGGGGCGGACTGGGTCGATTGCGAGGGTGGCGGAGTTTGCTCCGGCGAGCTGCGTGCCGTTGAAGCTCCACTGATAGGCCAGGGGGACTCCGCCGCTGGCGACCACCTCAAACTGCGTGGCGCCGCCATCAAGGGCGTGGGCGTCCGACGGTTGTGCGGTGATGATCGGTTCGCCGTCCCAGTAGACCGCGGTCATCAGGCGCTGTTCGTCCATGGTCAGCTCCACTTTAGGGTCGATCGACAAGTGGGCACCGTCCTTCAGCCAGTTGAAGAACGAGGCGGTCCCGTGGGTATCCGGCGCAGTAAGCGTGACGGTGGTTCCGGGGTTGTAGAGCCGTTCGAACACGGTGGTTCCGTCCGCGTTTCCAGTCGGGTCGGTCGGGGACGCCATGATGGCGACTCCGGGGGCCGGTTCGGAAGTGACGAGCAGGGACAGGGCCCTGCTGGTGAGGCGGACGTTGTCGAGCAGCAGGTCGATCGACTTCGTTTCCGTGGAGAGGTCGGTGAAGGTGAGTGTGATCGACGGGCTGTCCGGCGTGAATATGAAAGTTTTCGAAATCCAGTCCACGTTTCCTCCTCCGGTTCCCCTGAGGCGGATCGTGTCGGAAAGGAACACCGATCCGTTAGTGACTTCCATTCCGAGGGCCTGCCGTTTGGTGTTGTAGGCGAGCACGCCGACATCAAACGAGAGTTGATAGGACATGCCGGGGGTGGTGGGGAGTTCCTGAGAGATGACGCCGTCGGGAGTCATATCCCCGTCGTTGAACGAGATCAGGCCGATCCCGTCGGTGGATTCGTAGGGCGGGCCGGATTGCGGAGTCACGGTTCCGGTGGCGTTCCAGCCGTCGAGTCCGTTCTCGAAACTTCCGCCGGCGACGAGCGGGGCGGAAACTATGGTGGTGGTATCTTCGGCTGTGGCGCCGTTTTCATCGGTGACGGTGAGTCTGACCGTGTATTCTCCGGCGAGGTCGGGAGCGAGCATCGGATAGGGGGTGTCCTCAAGGGAGAGGGCCGCCGAGCTGCCATCGGGCGCCGTCTCGACGGACCACGAGTAGTCGAGCAGGGTGAGGGGCGTGTGGTCGTCGGTGGTGGCGCTGGCGTCGAGGCGGGCGGTGGAGCCCAGCGGGACTGATTGGGCCGCGCCAGCGTTGGCCACGGGCGGGAGGTTGAATCCGGTGAGCCATGGATAGCCGTCGGGGCCGGTGCTCCAGATTGCGGTGTCCCAGCCGAGGCTGGAGATCGTGTAGGGAGTGATGTCGAAGCCGGAGGTTGAGTAGGCCGGGATCTTCGTGTTCACCCACCTGCCAGTGTATCTTCCAGCTTGTGCCGATGGGATGTTCGAGTTGTCGGAATACGAGTGCGTGATTGCACCGTTGCCGGTAGCGGTTCCGACTCCGGCGAGGCCACCCCTGAGGTATGGAGCGGTCATCGTGTTTCCGGCCGAATAGCAGTTCACGATATAGCCGTCGTTGTATCCGGTGATGCCGCCGACGCTTTGTCTCTCGCTGCTGAGTTGGTTTTCGCGCGAGAAGCAGTTGCGGACGATTGCCAGGGGGCTTTGGTAGGATTGACCACCTGTGATGCCGCCGATGGATTGGTTCGTGGTTCGGCCGATGACCTGGTTTCCCCATGAGAAGCACTCCTCGACGAGAGTTCCGTGTGCCATGGATCCGACGATCACGCCCGAGGCTCCTCCGACATCAAAGTAAGAGTCACGCACCGCGAGGCGGCGGATTGTGCCAGGTTGGCGGAGTTGTGCGAATACGCCGATCCACTGTTCGGAGGGCCTGATGACACGGACTCCGGAGATCACGTGGTATCCGCCGTCGAAGACACCGGTGAAATGGGGGGTGACCCGGTGTTCCTGCTGATTGCAGTTGAGGTCCCTGGTGAGGAGGTAGTGGTGGCTGGCGAAGTGGATTCCGTCGGTTCCGATGGCGTTCAGGTCATTGGGCAGATCGACTTTCCATGGGTGGGATTCGGAGCCGTCCGGCGGGGTGGCGTCCGGGTAGGGTGACGAGTCGAACGCGGTTGCCATGGGAATGGAGATGGCGATAGTGGCGGCGATAGCGGCCTTGAGGTTCGTGCGGGGAAACCGCCGCACGTCGGCGATGGTAATGGTTTTCATGACGGTATTCTCTGGCTTGCAGGTGAGCCGGTACCGGATGTCGGGACCGGCGCGGGAATGACCGTCCGGGGGCTTGGTTCCCCGCTTATGACAGGATCGGAAACGAATCGTTATCCGTCAACCGTCGTTACTTTGGATGAACCGTCGGGATGTTTGGTTCCTGGCGGGTCCGCCACTTGGAGGGGGCGAGGGCGGTGTGCTGTTTGAAGTCGAGGCGGAAGCGATTGGGATCGGTGTAGCCGACGCGATAGGCGACATCCGCGATTCGGAGCTGAGGATGGGTGAGGAGTTCCCTGGCGCGGTCCATGCGGAGCTGTTTGACGTAGGAGCGGAAGGGGATGCCCATGGAGGTCGAGAAAAGGTGGGAGAGGTAGGAGCGATTCATGCGCATTTCGCGCGCGAGGTCGTCGAGTCCGAGCGGTTGGCCGTAGTGGTTTTCGGCATATTCGAGCATTCGGGCGACGAGGAGTTCGCGGTGGCTGCGCGGTTGTTCCGGGTGGTGGATTCCGGAGATGGCGGGGGCCATGCGGCGGATCACGGAGCGGAGGTTCCGCTCTTCGTTTCGGCTGGCGGTGAGTTCGTCGCACAAGCGGTCGATGAGTTCGCGGCCGGAGATTGAAAGGACTGTTTCCTCCGCGTCATGCACGACGAAGCGAAGCAGGTTCCTGAGTTTCGGGAGGTCGGTTCGCAGGCGAGGCGTGCCGGTCGCGGGGTATTCGTGGATTTGGCAAAACGCGATTCCGAGCAGGAAGTCGGCAGGTGTGATTTTCCTGGCGATGGTGCGGATGCCGGCGTGACAGACGAATTCTCCGGAGCAATGGCGGGATTTTAGGAGTCCGAGCAGGTGGCAGTGGTCGGCGAGCGTGCAGAGTTGGTCGGGAGCGGCGGGGACCGGAACGTCCGGGCAGCTGTCCGAGAGGAAGGCGGGGGTGGTGTCTTCCCAATCGAGGTTTGCCTTGGGTGACCAGATCACGCGGAGCGGGGCTCCTGTCTGTTCTTTGAACAACCTGGCGGCCGGACCGGCGAGGCGCGAGCGGGCGAGGGATTTGCAGTGCTCTACAAATGCGGCATCCTGCGGGAGCTTGAGAAGCGGGTCGACGCCATTGGCGGGAGAGGAGAGGTGTTTGGGAAGGCACGTGTTGCCGGCCTTTTTCCAGTTTGGGTTGGCCTTCATCGCAAGCTACAGATTGGACCGGGACAACCGCGCGCGCAAGGTGCAAACGAAAGGGCGTGCAGACGAAAAAAAACCGGTGTTCCCGAAGTAGTGGGAACACCGGTATGGTGGAAGAGATGGCGCGGGCGGGATCGCCCGCTTTCCTCACTTGGTGAAGGTGTCTGCGGCGGAGGTGTTGCCGAGGGTTTGCTTCGCTTCGCCGTTGTTGGCGAGGTGGGTGAGGCAGTGGTAGACGTCCTCGGTGTCGGCACCAGTGGCGGTGGAGATTTCGCCGCGCACCTTGGTGAGGAGTGCGAGGAAGTCACCGGCGGCTTCTTTACCGGCTTCGACGCCGGGCTGGTGGTAGGCGTTGATGTTGACCAGCGAGGCGTAGAACGAGGTGGTGCGCTCGAAGAGTGCGATGAGCATGCCGAGCGTGAAGGGGGGGACTTCCGATACGGAGATGGTGAGCGACTTGCGGCCTGCGGCGTGGAGCGGCTTGCGGGTGCCGCGAATCGGATCGGTGTGGAAAACTTTCAGGTTTGCAAGGTCCAGAGTTTACGCAGGCGGGCCACAGATTCGGACCAGGGAGCCCGTTTATAAATCCGCACGCGCACCCAGCGAACGAATCGCTGCGTTCTCTGCGTGGCTCTCGTGACTGCGGAGTTGATGAAGTTGCGGACGATTTCTCCCGTCTTCATCCTGCCCGGATCTCGGGATTTCGAGCGGATCCGGCGGATTTGCTTTTGATCCTCCACCTCATCCCGGATTCCTTCTTCCCGGACCAGGCGCTCCTCAAATAGCAACAGCAGGTTGTGGGCGAGGCATTCGAAGATGGCGTGGCTTTGCTTGGCTGCCAGGGAGCTGGCCCAGGATTTGCGCTCGTTCATCTTGCTCTTGAGTTGATGGAAGATTTTTTGATGCTCCCTTCCGGTCGCCCCCCTTCGGGGCACGTCGCGTGCGCTCCTGTCCATGTCGCTCCGCTCCATTCGATGTCCCAGCGGTGCTTGTAGAGCAGGACGAGCTGATAGGCTGGCAGGGTGAAGTCGGTGGTGAGGTAAGTGTAGGTCACGCCGTCCTCGGGATTGGTGTAGACGATGCGCCGCAGCATCACGCCGTTTGACGTGCCGACGAGATGGTCGGAGACGACTCCCGCGTTTCTCGGCTCGGCGCGGTCGAGTTGATCCGGCGAACAGATCTCGGCGGCGCTGTTGGCTTTTTCCAGAGTGAGGAAATAGATGCCATGGGTGTGCTTGAGGGTGTGCCAGAGGTGGTAGTCGATGCAGGCTTTGTCCCAAACGAGCAGGACTTTGCGGCCTTTCGCGGCTCCGTAGCGCAGTTGCCCGGCAGTGCGGCGTTTGATGACGGTAGTGTCGTGGGCGGTTTTCTTGCCGTCGTCCGGGGTGGCCATGTCGAGACAGCTGAGATGATGTGTGCGCAGGTTCAGGCGAAAGAAGTGACCTGTGGCGATGGCGCGGGTGTTACCTTTGGAGTCCGTGGTTTTGGGATCAAAACTGGCGGCGTGGTGATAGTGTCCGTCCACGGCGTAGAGGTCCCATCCGGCAAGTTCGGGACACGAGGCATAGGGATCGGCGACGCTCTGGCGCATGGGTTGGTCGAGCAGGTCGTTGAGTGACAAGATGTTCCCGAGCCTCCGCGGACTCTTGAGGGCCTTGAAGAAATGGCTGGGATCGATGTCGGCTATATTCTGGTCGGCGTGATGCTGGAGGAACTGCTGGCCGGTGGTGGCAGCGCTCAGGCAACGCAGGACACCGAGCTGGCAGTAGTGGATGTCGGAGATTCCGGGGCAGTCGTACTGGCGGGCGGATTCCGGATAGAGATTGGTGATGTCGGAGAAGAACCGACGGGCGAAATCCGTATCAAGCAAAGGGCGCTGGGGCATGAATTTTTTCGAAAACTAACAGACGTTTTAACAAGCACTAAATGCCCTCGCAGTGGCCTTTCCTGGGGGTGGGACGGCAAATCCAACATCTCACGCCAAAAGCAATTGGGAATCCGACAGCGCGATCTCAGCGCCAAGCGGACGGCACGGAACGATCAAATTCACCAGGAGTTTTCCACACCGATCCATGTGACGGAGGGCCAGCGGCATGTTTGGTGGCGCGGAGCCAAGATCCGGGGCGGAAGGCAATTTCGGCGGGCGCGGTCCGGAGGAACCCTAACACCACTTGATTTGAAGCCGCTAGGATCGAGCCCATTCACTAACAAACCAACCCGACACTAAATTCCAAGGACTGACACCGTTCACGGGCCATTTCACCACAGGTCGTAATCCGGCCAAAATCGTACGACCCCAACGGGAACAAAACACGATGACAGCGTGGAAATCAGCCCGAAATTCGTACACCCATAATTTGGTAACGACGTTCGATGTCAATTAAGTGCGCAACATGAAGCCGCGAGGACTCTATTTACCTTTATCTGACAACTCTCGCTTCCAGTATGCCAGCAACCCGCGAGCCCGATCACTTTGTAGCCATTCACCATACGTTGTATTGTCCGTAATGGGGTTCCACCTTTCACCCAGATCCGTTTCCACCTCGGTAGCTTTTGCGATTTCAAGCCACGGTTGAACCAAATTCGACCAGTATCCGTAGATCGAAATATCGGACGCATAAGACACCCGGAGCAATCCGTCAATCAAATCAACTTCTCCTATCGTTCCGGCATCATGCATCTCATGGAGCCTCTTTCTCTTTATACTCGAAACGATCTCCTGCAATTCATACCGAAGACATATCAACCGTGCCGCTGTATTCCACCGTTTTTCTTGAGAAATCCGGATGGCCACCTGCCCATCACCAATCTCGAACTTAATCGGAACCGGGGCGTTCTTCCTATAACCCGCCGGACCATTCGAAATAGAGGTAGTTCTGGCAATCACAATCGGTCCATATCGCCGTTGAATCTCATCAAACTCTGACAGCAACCTTTTAACAGGAAGACTACCTTTGACGAGGATACTATTATCTATCCCCACGGGGGGAAACCAATTCTCAATCTGAACCCAAAGAAGTTCGGTCGCAAGTGAGTATTCAAGCCGTTCTTTGGCAGGAGTTACTGGTGCAAGTAAAACCAGAGCGAACACAACTACAAAAGAAAACTTCATAACTATTCAGAATCGATCACAGCTACAATCCGGCAAAACATCATCAAATACAAGTTTCTTTGGAGGAGGACATTTCTTCACCAGCTCTTCGAGGGCCTCTATCAACGCTTCCATAGACACCTCAGATTCAAATTCATCGACCCTTTGTCTCGCATCAGCACCGGGATCGCCATCTAACTCGAAACCTTCATCTATAAATATCGGAGAATCCAAAGGGCGTGCCACCACGCCATAGGACGAGACAACCGGTGCAGCAATCTCCCCTTCACACTGACAATACGCCGTCATCGTGCAACTGCAAGAAACAGAATACACGGTAGTTCCGATTGGGCCGTCATCGTCTCTGGGAGGCAGCACCATGGGCGAATCCTGATCACCAGACGGGGGCAGCTCAGGCATGTCCGGTGGATCTGGCATGCCCCCCTGACGTCCGAGCACATCCCATGTATCAATTCCATCGTTCTCAACAAACCCATACAGGTTCGCTCCCCCTCGTTCCTCAATGGGATCCCTGCTTGGCCACCTTCCCGTCACCGGATCGTAGTACCGATGGCCGTAATAGTACAGCCCGGTTTCCGAATCCAAGGGCTTGGTGGAGAACCGGAATACGAACAGACTTCCTGTATCGGCATCAACCACGGTGTTTCCGAAAGGATCGTATTCGAAATGGGCTGCCATCTGACCGGAGGAACCGAGATACTCGCTCACGTTGCCATTGCCATCGTAGGTGGGATGGTAGGTCGTGATTTGCGTCCCCGAAACATGGGATTCCGAAAGCATGCCTCCGACTCCGCCCGCGCCTTGAAGTGTGCCGCTGAGGTCGAGACCCCAGAGGCGGGTTTTCGTCAGGATTAAATCTGTGTATTCGGCAATGCAGTTCCAGCCGTCGTAGAGGTAGAGGGTGGTGCTGCCACCCGTGGTCCTGGCGATCCGACGGGACTGGGAATCGTAGAGGTAGTCGCTCGTCGTCGCGCCCACAGTCGTCGAGATCAGACGATTTTCGCCGTCCCATACCAAGGAGCTGTTGGTGCCGGAGGCCGCGGGGAACGGGTAGGACGTGGCATTTCCATCATCGTCGTAGGCTGGCACTTCCGTGTTGGCCGGAACCGTGGTGTATTGGTTGAGAGAGTTGGCAGCGTAATTCGGGGTGCCGGTAAGGGTTGTGTCGCCGTAGCGGGCTTCGATCCGGCTGCCGGTGGTGTCGTAGCCGTAGGCACGGTCGTAGGTATTGACGCTGCTGTCGGCACTGGTGATCTGCCCGAGGCTGTCGTAATCCCAGCTCCAGTCGGGAGACGCCGGGAAGGCCGTCCCCCCGGTCTCGACTGATTCGCGCTGTCCAATCACGTTCACTGCATAATCAAAGGTCGAAACGGCGCTCTCGCCAATCACATTATTCTTGGCGTCCAGAACGTCTCGGGTGGTTTCCCACGTGTTGACGGCATCATGGACGGGTCCCGCGACCTTGGCGATAAGCGAGGAATTCGGCGTGTAGTGGTAGGTGAAGGTTTGGGGTGAGGAAACGTTCCCGCCCCCCTTTACGGTCCACAACCGGCCATGGGTGGGGTCGTAGCCATAGATGGCTTTGTTCTCCACGGTCGTTTCGTCCTTGAGTTGGTATCCGGTGTTGCGGCCGAGGGCATCGCGGCTCCGGTCGAGGACACGGGTGAGATCGACGGTTCCGTCATGATCGATGTCGTACTGGATGGTTTCCTTGTCGAGTACGAGGGTCGAGGGGTCGTATTCGTAGCTGATGACGGATTGTCCGTCTTGGGTGATGGTATCCGGTCTGCCTAGTTTGTCGTTTGCAACTACGACATCAGGGGTTTGCGGATCGTTGCCCTCCGTTGCGGCCAGCATCGCTTCCTTGGTGGTGGTGGTGGTGAAGTAGTTGGTCTTTTCCAAGGACCCGGCGTTATCGTAGTCATAGCGCGTCCAGTTTCCCCGCGCCCAACGGCGGGTCTTGAGACGTCCTGCACCCGTGTAGGTGTAGTCCGTGCCATTGGAATCGGCGTATTCCTTGCGGGTGAGCAGGCCCCGATCGTTGTAGATCCACTCGGTTTCGTCATAACCCGTAGTGTTTTCGTCCGGAGCGAGGGCGAGGTCGGTGCTACTGAAGGTGCGCAGGTGCGTCATCCGTCCCTCCGAGTCGTAGAATCTGACGGTGGGGTTGGTCTGGCTGCCCCAAGCGGCTTTCACGCTGCCTGTGGTCCAATAGCTGGCATGGCTGGCGGATCCATCCGGAAGGGTGGTTTTGACACGATGACCCATTGAATCATACTCGAAGCTGGTGACGCGGTCGGTGCCGCTGGCGAGGTCTTCGGTCACGGAGACGACGAGACCATTTGTCGCGTGATAGGCAGTCGCGGCCTCCACCACCGAGGCCGTGCGGGAACCCGTCCGTGAGTTTGGACGGCGGAGAGCATCGTAGCCGGTGGTGGTGGATTCGATGACGCTTCCGGCTGTATCGTGCAAGGAGCGTGTTTCCGGGAGCCAATTCACGTAGGCCGTGCTCGTCTGGGTACCGTCGGGAGCAGTGTCTGTATCCGTCCAAGTGCCATCGCTGCGATCGACATACGAGGCACGGGACGAGGTGGAATGTGTATCGACACCGAGGACGTCCTGGCGGGTCGTGAGCCCATCGGGGCTGCGGTAGGAAGTGGCTGTGGTGATGGGATTATTGCTGAGATCATAGACGATGGTCCGCGTTCTGATGGCATCTCCAAAGGAGAAATCGCCAATCGATAGATCCGCCACCACGTCACTGATAGTTTCGGTGATCCGGTCGGCAGAATCAATCTGACCGTTCTGGTTGAGGTCGATGGCCTGGCGATAGGCTTCGCCTTTCGTATTGTAGGCGGTCAAGTTCGTCACGCCATCGGCATCACTCGTGGAACTCAAGCGCCCCACGATATCGTAGCCATATGTGTTCAGCGTGAGTTCGGATCCTTCGCCTTCCTCTGATTGCTCGTAGATGGTCGCTTTCAAGATCCGCCCGGCCAAATTCTGATAGTTCCTGTGCCACGGGCCGCCGACACTATTGGCCGTGGCGGTTACCCTGCCTCCGCCTTGTTCCGAGTGAGTGGAGTAGCTGTGGTAGCGTGGATTTACTCCGGTGCCGGTTGTGGACTTGGTCCGGCCATCCGCATGCGTGACGACAACCACGGTGCCTCCATCCGGGTTAGTGGTCGTAGTGGTCCGCGTTGCGTAGTTCCGGCTGATATTTGTGACCTCATCGTTACCATCGCCATCAAGATCGGGCATGATTCTCTGGATCACGTTTCCAGCGTGGTCATAGACCGTCGTTCCGAGGTCCTGGGAAAGGGAGCCGGAGCTTTTCACGATCTTCGTGCTGGGAAACGCGGTTCCATCGATCTCCACCGTATCGTAGGTGTAGGTCGTCGTCACTCCCTGGCTGGTGACGGTTTTCGGACGCTTGAGAGCGTCATTGGTGTAGGTGGTGACCACACCATCCCGACTGCGGGTGGATTCGATACCGCAGCAACCGTTGAGGGTTTCGGAGTAATCTTCAGTGTTGTAGTCATACGCCCAGCGCGAAGGCAGGCCATTGGCGTCAAATGCGATCGCCACCTTCATCGAGAGAACCACGCCGGATGCGATATCGGACACGGTTTCCTCGATCAGCGTGTCTGTGGACGTATACGTGGATATGGTTCGTGTCCCGTCGGTAATGCCTCCGAGGGAACCCACCCCCGAATCAACCGTCACCACGAGGTTGTCTCCATTCATCGCGTGCGAATACAAAGCGATCGTGCCGTTCGGATATTGGATCGATTTCACCCGGCCTTGATCGGCCTCCGGAACCGACTCGTCATCGGGATAGCCGGTACGGATGGTGGTGAGGGTGGAGATTCCGGTTTCCACGCGGGATTTGTCCACATAGTAGCCAGAGTTGTCCTTGTAGCGCTCTCCCCAGGTTTTGGAAACCACGACATCCTTAATTTTCTCCTCGCGAGAATAGGTGCCGGTTTCGTTTCTGGCTTCAATCACGGTGACGACACAGTTGGCAGATTCGTCCGGTTCGGTTCCGATGTCTGGTGCCGGATTATCGAGCCAACCGGAGACAGTTTTGGTCACGAGGATTCCGGTCACCAGGCTGCCCTCATAAGTGTAGTTCGCCCACTTGCCGTCTGAACGGCGCATGGTCGCGGGCTTGTTGTAGGACACCTGATCCGCCGCATCCGTGTAGTAGGTCCAATCGGTGGTCAGATCGGAACCATTCCCCGTGTATTGGGTTTCCGAAATCTTCACAGGGTTTCCGTATTTGTAGAATCCATATTTTACGCTGAGATAGGAGGTGGTGACGAGGTCGCCGAAGGAATCTCGATCCTCGGTTTTCTCAAGGACGGTTTCCGTACCATCATCGTTAGAGGTCCGGGTCATGGTGACAACCCGGTAGGGGTCGATAGGAAGCGCGTCTGTTTCAGTGGGATCGCCAAGGTAGAATTCAGTAGTCCAGACATTCTCGTCTTGGGGAGCGATGGTTCTGATCGTACGGACCACCCACACTCCAGTCTGAGGATGACGCTGTTTGCTAATAACATCAAGCTTGCCCGACGTGGCATCGGCGGTACCATCCGGATTGCGGTGGATGGTGATACTGACTGGCAGGGCTCCGGTTGGAATGCTGCGCAAGCCGTCGGCATCGGGAGCGGATAGCTGGGTATTCAAATACTCGGTGCTCTGGAACCCGATAATTTCTTCGCTGTCACTTTCTTCGCTGTCACTTTCTTCGCTTTCTTTGACAATATCAGTAAAAAAGATGGTGGTATGTTTGGTGGGAAACTGGATTGGCTTTTTCACTTCGCTCGTGACGCCATCCACGGTTTCGCTGACCGTCTCGGTCTTGACGTAATCCGGTCCAACCCCCTCGACAACTAATCCTTCCCGCCTGTAGTTGAGAGATGTGATGCCAGGCCCGTCTTGAAGCGAACCGCTTGACGTGTTCTCCCATGTTTCTTGTAGAACTGCGGTACAACCGTCACCAAGCACACCCGCCATTGCATTTGCTGCGGCTTCTGTAATTTCAAATGGCCCAAACTCGAGAGAGTAAGTATTGCTTCCGATCTCGCAAGATTGGTTTGAACCAGCACAGGACGAGCACGATGTCTTACATCTTATTAACCACTTGTCGTTGGCGGAAACCAAACCAGTCAGGGGCAGAAGAAGAAACGCGATGCAACGGATGATTTTGGTATTCATGGATGCTGAGTGTGGTATCGGATAATTTTTTCGAAATGACCGTCGGCAAACGGTTTGCCGGTGGAACAATTCGGGTCAGTTGGATTCGAGGCGGGATTCAATAGATCGGATGGCTTCTCTGAGGGCGGAAGCCGTGTGACGCGAGCAGTTCAACGAAGCGGTTTCGAGGACAGGAAGATCTCCAGCAGTTCCAAGCCGAGCGAGAGCCGCCGAGGCCGACTGAATTAGCATCAGGTTGGCTTCCTTGTCGGAAAGGATTTTCAGGGCGACCTCCCGCGCTTCGGGAGAATCACGCCTCGCCGCCGCCTGAAGCGCCGGGAGCCTGGCGTTGAGTGGCGCGGATTCGTCTCGCACGACCGGCAGACTGATTCTGACTATTGTTTCCGAATCCAGCCCGGAAACTGTCACGGCTTTGTAGTCCGCCGCCCGGAGCAACCCGTCGAGCAGGTTGATCGCGGTGCCGCACCAAGGCTTCGAGGTCTGCGAGGCCGCCGCCATCAGTTCGTCAAACAGGGGTCGGAAGATCTTGGATTCGGTTTCCGCTCTCCAAGTAGCGGCCCGCTCCTCGCCCTCCGCACCAATGTGGTCGGCGTGCACCAGATAGATGGCATAGCCTCCCACATGTTGAAGAGCGTAGTCTCGTTGTATCTGGTTTTTGGATTCGTCACGAAAGATGTCGATCAGGGTGCGGGCGACCTTTTCGCAAGGAACTGTCTGGACGGTCAGGCATTCCTCAATGTCGTTGACGAGAGAACCCCAGCCCAAATCACTGAATCCCCGGGGACATGGTCCGGAAATAAAGGAGACGAGCGCATCAATGTCATGCGGCGCGAGATCAAGAGGGAGTTCCTTGATGAGGAAGTTGAGCTTCAGGTAGGGCATTTTCGGTCCCTCCTCTACGATGCGTCTCACCACAGGATTCAGCGGAACACCTTTCCCGACATCAGGCTGTTCTTTACCTAAAGGCTCGGATTGAACCGAAGTCACTTCGTTCCCTCTGTTCCCCAGAATCAGGATACCAAATCCCCCCGCTCCCGCAATCAGCACGAGCAGGCTAAGCCAAACGAAAAACCTGTTCGAGGGTCGATTCATGTGAATTAAACTCGGAATATCACTCTCTGCCCATTTCCTAATAACCTGTCAGAAGGGTACCGTTCGCATCATAGAGTCGGGTATAGTGGCAGAAAGAGGAGGTCGCATCTTCAGAGGAGTAATAGATATCGACATAAGCCACGCCATTCTCATCGAAATCCGATGCATTCAGGGTCATGACGGAGGTTCCATCCAGAAAATGGGCTCCTCCCGCCCAGATTTGGATCTGCACGTAGCCTCCGGCGGGCAGACTGTCGACCACAATGGAAATCCGTCCATGTACCACCCCATCGGCAAGAGTCTCTAGGATCTCGACGTAACCGGTATCGTAGGCGTCTCCAATGAGATACGGGTTCACCGTGCCCACGGCGGTGATCGAGGAGCCTAAATCGGCTCGGGCGATGACATTGACATCCTCGTCGGTCATGGCCGCCACGCTGAGGCGGTGGCCTTCGAAGTAGGGGCCGGTTTCCTGGGCGGTGAGCAGGGAGTCGAACTCCAGAGGCAGATCGTAGTCCACATCCGGCAGTTGCCAGTCACGCCAGCGGTAGGAGCGGATTTCCAAGTTTTCCCCGAAGTCCGCAGACACGACACCCACCGTCATCGTGGCACTGGTGATGGCTCCGTCAGCCGCCGCCGTGTGGGTGGCTTCGATGGTGGCGTAGGGAGGATAGGCCTGGACTTCGGCGAGAGAAAGGATGTTGTCGCCGTTGTTGTTGGTTCCGAGAAGCTCGATACGGACCTTGTCGACCTCCATCGGTGTGGAGAGATCCCATGTCAGGGAACCCTCGACGTAGCCACTTCCGGAGGTGAAGAAGTTCTGCCCCTCCAACTCTTCGTCATTGGCATCCAGAACACTCACCCGGAAGTTGGAGAGCCGTTTCACGGCATTGGCATTCGTCTGATTCCAGAGGACGAGACGGCTGAGCAAGCGGGTTTGGCCGAAGTCCAACTCCCACCAGGAACCCACCACATTCTGGGTGTGTGTGCATGACCAGGCGTTCCACACTCCATTGGTGTTCCCATCGATGGCTTTCGAGGCATGCGCTCCGTAGGCCGTGGTGCTCTGGGTGGCTGTCGAGCCGTTGGAGGAAAGCGCCCAGTTGGCCAGCTCGAAGTTTTTCACAACCGGGACATCGGCTGTTGTGATGATGGGCGAGTCATCGACCAGGCCGCTGGCCGTGATGGTGACCGCTCCGGTATCAGCCACAGTATCCGGAAAGGCGGTCAGCCTCAGGGAATCCCCCGAACGGACTGTCATGGGCAATTCCTCCATCACGTTGGTGGCAGTCCAGGAAATCGGCACGGGCAGCGTGAATGTGCCGTCTTCGAACCAGGCGGTGGTGTCGGAGGCCGATCCGTCGGCGGGAAGGTCCACGTCGGCGAACCACTGGTCGTCGATTCCGGCAGTGAGCACCACAGTGGCGGAGTCGTGCGTCAGCCACGAGAGGTTCACATCGCGTGCAATGCCTTCGATACAGGCCGGTGAGGTCGCCGAAGTGGTTCCGGTGGATACACCGTTCATCGATGCCACACGGTCCTCCAGCCAGTCCATGATCTGGTTGTTATCGTCATCGGTTCCCCCCGCTTCCAGAAGGCGGACGCTGTCGATACGGACGTTCCGGCTCTCGGAAAGGTTGTCGATGGTGATCTCGACAAGGTAGGAGCCCGCCGAAAGGTAGGGCAGTATGGCCAGCACCTGTGTCGGCTCGCCGTAGTTGTCGTAGAGTTCGAAGGAGCCGACCGGCCAGCGTTTGGAGTCGGTGGTCCTTTCGATAGTAATATCGATAGTGAGCGGCTCTCCCGCCCAGGTATTGCCCTGCCCCATGGCGAGCACTTCCAGAATCCGGATACCACCCTCCGTGAAGGTGAACGGGTAGGTGCAGGTGCCGCGCCGGTCCAGGGAAAGCAGGGTGTCGTTCGGGCCGGTGATCCAGTCGCCGCTAGTCCCGGTGCCGTCGGAACCGGACAGCTCCACAAGAACCGTTCCCAGTCCCGATCCGGTGTCGCTGGGATCGGAACCCAGATGATTGACTTCAGTGAAATCGTCGATTTCGTCGCCATCGGTGTCGGAGTCGTTCGGGTTGGTCCCGAGCAGGTATTCCTCGCGGTTGGTCAGCCCGTCTCCGTCCTTGTCTCCCAGAGCTCCCTCCAGCCCGGTCTGGATCGAGCCGTTGTCGGCGGGATCGAGCGAATACAGGGACTCCCAAGAGTCCGGAAGATCGTCGTCATCGTAGTCGTCGATGTCGTAGAGAAACGAGCGCAGCGCGCTGAAGGGGATGTTCGAGCGGGTTCCCGAGGGTTTGGTCCATGCCACCGACACCCAGTCTCCCCCGCTGTCCTCTCCGTGCAGAACTTCGATGAAGTATTCACTTCCAGCTGTCAAATAGACCGGATCGGACATCTGGCGTGGACTGGCGTCATAGTTACCGCTCCCCGTCCCGTCGGCGGAATAGGAAAAGTTTCCGTCACCAACTGTTGCAACGACCTGCTTCTGGAACTTGCGTGAATCGGTCGATACCGACAGGCGGCATTCGTTATCCCCCGCGACCCAGAAGGTATACCAGCCTGTCTCAGGAGCGGTGACCGTGCCGCGAAGACGCTCACCGTAGTAATCGTCCCGGCTGGAAAACTGCCATGCGGATATCGTGTCGCAAACATCGGCCAGTTCCAGGAATTCGGGCAGGCGCTCCAGTTCGTAGATGGTCGCTCCGGCGACATTGGTCCAGGTTTCCCTGCTCAGCTCGCCCACCGTTCCATTGGGGGAAAGCGGGGCCGAGGAATTGATGTATTCCAAAAGGTTCGGGACCCCGTCGGCATCCGGGTCGCCATACTCCCCGTTGGCAATATTGGCGGAACCGTCGTCGGTCGGATCGAGCGAATAGGCCAGCTCCCAGGAATCCAGGAGGCTGTCTCCATCGGCATCGTCCGGATCAGGAGTCTGGGTCTGTAATGCCGAGGCAGGGATGATCTGGCGGTCGCTTTCCTCGAACCACTCGTAGGCCTGCACTTCGGCGAGGGAAAGGATGTTGTCACCCTTATTGTTGACTCCAAGCAGCTCGATACGGACGGTTCTGGCCTCGTAGGTAACTCCAAGATCCCAGGTTTCCGAGACATCGACGTAACCGGTTCCCTCGGTGTAGTAATCCTTGAAGACAAGTACCGTGCCCTCGGCATCCATCACGCTCACACGGAAGTTCGACAGGCGTTGCACCGCGTTGGCGTTGGTCTGGTTCCAGAATACCAACCGGTTGATGAAACGATTCTCCTGGAAATCAAGCTCCCACCAGGAGCCGGTTTGGTTGGTGGTGTAGGAACAGGTCGCAGCGCTCCAAGCACCGTTAGAATCCCCATCGATCGCCCGGTCGGCCACGCCACCCGAGGCCGTGCCGCTCTGGGTGGCTGTCGAGCCGTAGTCGGACAAGGCCCAGTTCGGGGACTCATACTGCCAGGCCACCGACACATGGTCTCCACCGGTGCCCTCCTTGTGCAGGATCTCGAAGTAGTAGGGTTCGCCCGCCACCAATTTAATAAAGTCGCTCTCCTGAGATGGGGTCGAATCGAAGTTGTCGGCCGCCACCCACGAGGTCAGATACGCCTCCTTGCGCTTGCCCGTCGCCCTCCATGTGTCGGAGAGCCAGAATTCGGCGGAGTTATCTCCCGCAATCCAGAAACGCCAGGAGCCGGAGATAGGCGGAACAATGCTTCCAGCGATCCGCTGGCCGTAATTGTTGCCAGAGGAAGAAAACTTCAGCTGGCTGGAAATGAACTCGGAGGTGTCGCCTGCGGAGGCGAAAGCGGTCGAGCCGGTAAGCTGGGATACATTGGAACCTCCAATACCCGTCCAGATGTCGCGGCGGACATACGATGCCACGCCTCCGGCCACGAAGGGATCGGATCCGGCCCGGTATTCCTCGTAGTTGGTGAATCCGTCGTTGTCAGGGTCGGCCTCCGAACCGTCGGCCGGGTTAGTGAATCCGTTGTCCCCGGGGTTGAGCCCCACGGTGATTTCCCAGGAATCCGGAAGTCCGTCGTCGTCCATGTCGTCGGGATCGGGAGTGTAGCTCTCCAAGATGGTGTAGGTTTCAAACAGAAACTCAATCTGCCCGGGAACCACCGCGATATCAGTCTGCGATACGATGCCGGAATCCGATTCGAATGTCAGCCCGACCGCCAGACGCCCGTTTCCTCCACCCTCCTTCATCAGCGCCTCCACATAGTATCTTCCACCCTTCACCAAATGGATATCGACCGTCTTCTGGCTGGCATACTTGTCCCACTCATAGACTCCCGTGTATGCTGGCACGCTGGCCACAAGCTCACGCGAAAACTTGCTTTCATCCGTGCCGATCCACAACTCGGCGGAATCATCCGCCGCGATGTAGAACTGGTAGGTTCCCGTGACGGGAGCAATAGCCACGCCGCGCATTCTGACGCCGTAGCTGTTGTCATCATCATCGGAATCTGCGGGGGTCAGGGCGCTCGTCCGAAACGAAACCTCGTCGGGAAGCTCACGAAAATGAAGATCTCCAGTCAGATCCGCAACTTGTTCCCCGCTGATGTTGTTCCACCGTTCCATATACAGCTCACCCTGCCGCGCCGCGAAGTCGGCTACCTGCGGATCGGTGCCCGCTCTATATTCCAGCAGGTTGATGAAAAGATCTCCGTCGGGGTCGGCATACGGTCCCTCCTCAAGAGATGAGAAGTAGGCATCTTCCCAATCATCGTCCATACCATCATCATCAGTATCAACCATCTGACAGACACCGCACGCTCCCATACCGAGCACTAGAAGGAAAATTCGCAGCCAGTAGGCGCACGGACCCGAAGCAAGATTGTTCTTACAACTCATGGCGGTAGTGGTTTTACAGATTTGGAAGAGACGTGGGAGAGTCATCGTCCCGGAACCGGGAAGACACGGCCAGAATCAGAGTGGCAAAAACTGTTTTATTCATGAGGAGCTAGGTTTGGTTTTGAACAACCCCGGGGAGGGATTCCAAATCAGTAAGGGTCCGTGGCGATTCCATTTCCGGAATAGCACTGCAACAAACATCGACGCCGAAGAAGTCACACATGCTTAAAATGCAAAAACATCTAACCGGGTAAAGACACAAAAGGACACAAAATGTAGGGACAATCGAGGATTTAGTGGGTTGAGGGCCTACCGTCGAGTGGATTCCGGTGACCCGGCGGCAGCGCTGGAGCGCCTTGGAGGAAAGTTGTCCACAAGGTTCCGACGCGAGAATGGGCCGGGACGAAGCTCGTCGGAG
>JAUTCT010000040.1 GCA_030673875.1 Verrucomicrobiota bacterium JB025
GGGGATGGCGTGGTGGAATTGGCGTGGAAGGTGAGGTTTCCGCCGAAGTGGCGGCAGAGTGTGCGGCGCGGGCGGCTGAATGCGACGCTTGAGCTGCGGGAGGGCAGGGAGCCGGGGCCGGGTGACGGGCAGTTGTCGGCATGGCTGGCGAAGGAGGGGGTGGAGCCGAAGCCGGTGCTGCATCTGCAGGTGGCTGGCGAGCGAGCGGCGGATTTTCTGGAGCGGCTGGCCGGGCATGGCCTGGTGAAGGCGAAAGAGGGTGGCGGGCTGGAGATTGGCAGTGGCCGGCGGGTGAGGTTGGAGCGGTTGGAGAGGAAGGGTGAGCGGGTGATGCTGGTGGCGGAGGAGGATGAGGGGGATTGGTGTGAGTTTGGCGGGACGTTTTGGCGGGCGGATGAGGGTGGATTGACGCGCGCGGGGGTGGGGCGGATGCCGGCGATGTTGCGGGCTTCGTTTTCGGGCTTGGCGGAGGGCGGGGGGATCGCGCTGCCGCTGGGGGAATTTCTGGGGAATCTGGAGCCGCTGCAGGAGTGGTTGGCTTTTCCGGAGGATTCGTGGCTGGTGCGGTTGAAGTTTGTGCCGGCGGTGAGTGTGGTGCGGTTGGAGTTGGAGGGTTCACTGAACCATCTGGAGGCGAAGCTGGCGCTGGGATACGGGGGCGTGTGGGTGTCGCCGGGGCTGGGGGTGGTGGAAGGGCTGCCGCGGTTGCTGGGCGAGCGGGTGGAGGTGCGGGATTTCGAGGCGGAGAAGCGGGCGGTTAGCCGGATCGAGCGGGCGGGATTCGAGGTGCTGGAGCGCGGGTCGGGCCGGTGGGTGATGAAGGGCGAGGATGCGGTGGTTGGTTTCCTAACAGGGGTGTTGCCGGAGCTGCGGCATGAGTGGGAGGTGGTGGAGGGCGAGCGTTTCGGCCACGTGGCGAAGCAGGTGGACGTGGTTTCGCCGTCGATCGAGATTCTGGGGTCCGGCGAGGATTGGCTGAGTTTTGACCTGAAGTTTCAGACGAATGACGGCCGGAGCGTGCCGGCGGAGGAGGTGCGGAAGCTGCTGGCGGGCGGGCGGGCGAAGGGCGGGCGGAAGCTGGTGATTTCCAACGAGGTGGCGCAGGTGATCGAGCCGGTGTTTTCCGATCTGGAGCTGCGGCAGGAGGGCGGGCGATTCGAGACGTCGGCGCGGGCGGGTGAGGTGATTCGGGAGATCCGGCGGAAGCTGGCCGGCGGGGAGAGTGTGGCGGTGGAGGAGTTTGCGGGTGCGCCGGGGTTTGTGGCGGAGCTGCGGCCGTATCAGGCGCAGGGGGCGGGGTGGTTGTTGGAGCGGGTTTCGCGGTTTGGCGGGGCCTTGCTGGCGGACGACATGGGGTTGGGGAAAACGGTGCAGACGATCGGGGCGGTGGAGGTGTTGCTGGGGAGTGAGCGGGAGGATTCCGGGGTGGTGCTGGTGGTGGCGACGGCGTCGTTGCTGGGGAACTGGAAGGCGGAGTTCGCGAAGTTCGCGCCGGAGCGGCGGGTGTGGGTGATGCATGGGAGCGGGCGGGACGCGTTGCGGAAGAAGATCGGGCCGGGCGATGTGGTGCTGACGAGTTATGGCACGCTGGCGAGGGATTTGGCGTGGCATTTGAAGCGGGAATACCGTGCGGTGGTGGTGGACGAGGCGAGTCTGATGCGGAATCCGGACACGGATCATGCGAAGGCGGTGTGCAAGATGCGGAGCGGCAGCAGGATCGCGCTGACGGGGACGCCGCTGGAGAATGGCGTGCGGGATTTGTGGTCGGTGTTTCGTTTCATCCAGCCGGGTTGGCTGGGCGGGAGGAAGGAGTTTCAGGAGCGCTATGAGGCGCTGCTGGCGGGGGGCGATGGTGCCGGGGTGATGGAGCGGCTGCGGTTGAAGACGAGTCCGTTTCTGCTGCGGCGGACGAAGGAGCAGGTGGCGCCGGAGCTGCCGGAGAAGATTTTGATCGACGACTATTGTGAGCTGGGGGCGGACCAGCAGGGGGTGTATCGGGCGTTTCTGGAGGAAGGGCGCAGGCGGGTGGAGGAGATGGAGGATGCGAAGCAGCAGGGTGCGGCGCGGATGCGGATGCTGACGGCGTTGTTGCGGTTGCGGCAGACGTGTTGTGATCTGGCTCTGCTGGGGAATGAGAAGTGGAGCAAACTGGCGGAGCCGAAGCGGTCGGCGAAGATGGTGCGGCTGATGGAGCTGTTGGAGGAGGCGGTTTCCGGCGGGCACCGGGTGCTGGTGTTCAGCCAGTTCCAGAAGCAGCTGGTGGAGATTGAAAAGGCGGTGCGCGGGCGCGGCTGGGAGAGTTTGCGGTTGGACGGGCAGACGCGGAAGCGGCAGGAGCTGGTGGACCGCTTTCAAGCGGATGACGGGCCGCCGGTTTTCCTGATCAGTCTGAAGGCGGGCGGATACGGGCTGAACCTGACGGCGGCGGATACGGTGATCCACTTTGACCCGTGGTGGAACCCGGCGGCGGAAATGCAGGCGACCGACCGTGCGCACCGGATCGGGCAGACGCGCCCGGTGACGGTTTACCGGCTGCTGACGCGGAACACGGTGGAGGAGAAGGTGGTGCGGCTGCAGGCGAAAAAGCGCGAGCTGGCGGCGGCGATCGACGAGAGCGGCGGCGGGGATGCGGCGGGCTGGAGTCTGGAGGAGCTCGAGGGCTTGATGGACTAGTGCACCGAACCGGAAGTCCGTATGCAATCGGATGATGAATTGATCAGGATTCAGGATGCGTTCTGCGAACGATTTGGAGGAAGAACGCGGCGCTTTTTGCAGATTCCTGCGTTATTCCTCGGTCGTTGAGCCTGCTCAACTCCACTCGTCACGCCTTGGACTCAGGAAAAATCACTCGCGCCATTTGCACACCGACTTCCGGTTCGATGCACTAGTGATACTCCCGGCGGGCGCGGGAAGTCGAGCCGGGCTCACCCGGAGCTGCGGGGGAGTGGGGGTGCCGGGGTGGGGTCAGCGGCACGGCGGCCGGTCAGCGGCGTCTGTGTTTGAGTTTTCTGGGGGGGCGTTTGGGGCTTTTGGCCGTTTTTTTGGTGGTGGTGCGGCGGGCTGGCGGGCCGGCTTTGGAGGCGGCTTTCGGTTGTGGTTTGCCGCGGTGTTTCTGGGTGTTGGGCGGGACTTTGAGCGGTTTGGGCGGCGGGCTGAGTGGCGGGCCGGCGAGGGTGAAGTCGACGAAGCGTTTGATGCGGTCGATGGCGGAGACGTGGAGGGGGACCCGCATTCCGGGTTGGATGAGGGTTTTGCCGGAGGTCCAGGTTTTGTTGTGGTTTTCGAACCACCAGCGGCCGCGGCCGAGGTCTTCGCGTTTGACGACGCCGCGCAGGCCCATTTCCGGGATTTCGACCATGAGGCCCATCATGCGGCAGTCGGTGACGAGGGCGTTGAACTCGAAGGGTTCGTGCATTTCGGCGATGCGGCCGAGGTATTCGAAGAGTTTGAGTTGGCGGGATTCGCCTTCGGCTTCGCCGGAGGTGCGCTCGGTGTCGGAGATGTGGCGGGCGATGTCGCGCAGTTCGTTTTGGGACGGGTTGCGGTCGATTTTTTGCGGTGGGTTTTCGAGCAGCGGCTGGAGGGCGCGGTGGACGATGAGGTCGGCGTAGCGGCGGATGGGTGAGGTGAAGTGGCCGTAGTCGGATTTGGCGAGGCCATAGTGGCCGAGGGGTTCGGCGGCGTAGGCGGCGCGTTTGAGGGATTTGAGCAGGCCGAGTTTGATGATGTGTTCCTCTGGGCGGCCTTTGGATTGGTCGAGCAGTTTCTGGATGTGGCTGCGGTTGGTGAGGTCACCGGGGCGGTAGCCGTGGAGCATGGCGGTTTCCGCGTATTCGATGAGGCGGGAGGGGTCGGGATCCTCGTGGATGCGATAGACGGCGGGTTTGCCGCGGACTTTCAGCAGGTGGGCGACGGCTTCGTTGGCGGCGAGCATGCATTCCTCGACGAGTTGGTGGCTCTCGGTGTGTATCACGGGGTCGGCACCGACGGCGCGGCCGTTGTCATCGAGGCGGATTTTGATCTCCGGCATTTCGAGGTCGAGCGCACCGTTGAGGAAGCGGCGTTTGCGGAGGGCGGCGGCCATTTTCCATCCTTCGCGGACCATTGGGACGAGTTGCGGGTCGGAGTTTTCCGGTGCGGGTTTGCCGTCGAGGATGGCCTGTGCCTGTTGGTAGGAGAGTTTGGCGCGGGAGTGGATGACGGCGTTGAGGAAGCGTGAGGAGGTGATGCGGCCGTCGCGGGAGATTTCCATGAGGGCGCATTTGGTGAGGCGGTCGACGTCGGGTTTGAGCGAGCAGATGCCGTTGGAGAGCTCGACGGGGAGCATGGGCAGGACGCGGTCGGCGAGGTAGGTGGAGTTGCCGCGTTTGATGGCCTCCTTGTCCATGGGGGTGCCGGGTTTGATGTAGTGCGAGACGTCGGCGATGTGGACGGCGAGGGTCCAGCCGTTGTCGTTGCGCTGGCACCAGATGGCGTCGTCGTGGTCTTTGGCGTCGGCGGGGTCGATGGTGATGACGAGTTTGTCGCGCCAGTCGTCGCGGCGTTTGATTTCGTCGTTGGACGGGAGTTCCGGGACGGCCCGGGCTTCGGCGAGCACGTCATCGGGGAAGGAGGTGGCGAGGCCGAAGCGGTGGATGATGGAGATCATGTCGACGCCGGCGTCACCGGGCCAGCCGAGGACTTCGATGATGCGGCCGCGGGGGTCGGCGTTGGGGTTGTCCCAGCTTTCGAGGGCGACGACGACGAGTTGGCCTGGTTGGGCGGTGGTGTCGCCGATGAGTCCGATGCGGCCGTCGACGGCTTTGTCGTCGGTTTCGATCCAGCGGAAGCCCTTGTTGTCGTGGAAGGTTCCGACGAGGCGACCGGAGCGGCGTTCGAGGATTTTATCGACGTTGCCGCGGAGTTCTTCGGGGCGGTCGGGTTTGAGTTCCTGGTGCGGGCGGAATTCGCGGCGCGGTGAGGGTTTGCGGACGGTGATTTGGACGCGGTCGCCGTCGAGGGCGGTTCCGGCGTCGCGCCGCGGGATGTGGATGCGCGAGTTGATCTGGAGGTCGATGCCGGTGGCGAGGTTTTCGTCGGAGGCGTCGGGGAAGAAGAATGCGTGTCCCTTGGGGTGGAATTTGAGGGTTCCGACGAGGGTATTGGAGTGTTTTTTGTGCAAGGAGTAGCGTGATTTTTTACCAAGATCGACTTTGCCTTCCTGGACAAGGTCTTCGAGGGTTTTTCTGAGGTTTGCCCGATTTTTCGGGGCGATGGAGAGTGTTCGTGCCAGCTCGGATTTGGTCATCGGCTGGGTGTTTTCGGCACGCAGGAGGTCAAGAATTGCTTCCCGCAGGGTATCACCAGACATGGCTGGAGTTTGGGGGGGGGAATCTTGTTTCGCAATGTGAAAGGAATATTTCATTGCGAAACGCGGGATGGGGTTTAGTATTTACGATGTAATTTCGGCAACCAGAGGTTGTCAGTTGCCGCAAATTAGTATTGGCTCCGTCCGGCAATCAACCCAATCTGAAGACGATATGAAAATTCAAGTTTCCGACCGCAAGCGCGGTTTCACTCTTGTCGAGCTCCTTGTGGTGATCTCGATCATTGCGGTATTGGCAGCAGCTGGATTTGCAGCTGGAACAGCAGCCGTGCAGAAGGCCAGGAAGACCACGGCGTTGGCCGTGTGTGTGGGTCTGGAGAGCGCGGTGAACAGTTTTTACACGGAATACGGGATGATGCCGATGGAGGGTTCCGCGGAGACGAAGGTTTCCACGGACACTGAGGTGGATGTGATCGAAGTGCTGCTCGGGCTGGACAGTGGCGAGGATTTGAACACGCGGGGCATCAAGTTTCTCAACGTGAAGCAAGGCAAGGCCAGCAAGAACGGGGTGATTTATTCCGGAGATACCGGCACGTCGGTGGAGGGTCTCTATGATCCGTGGGGTGGTGGTTACGGATTGGTTCTCGATCTGGACTATGACGAGCAGGTGACGACGCAGCGGAAAGCGGGCTCGAACACGACGCTTCACGGCCGCCGGGTGGTGGCGTGGTCGGACGGTGCTGACGCCGCGGAAGGTGGCACCGGCAAGTCCGCGGATGACGTGATCACCTGGTGATCGTTCCGAACTGAATATTGGATTTCGCAACCCCCGTCTGGATGTGTCCAGGCGGGGGTTTTTGCGTTGTGCGGGTGATGACCCGGGGCGCGGGCGAGGTGGGGGTGCGGGCGAGGCTGGTGTGCGCACGAGCGCGGTGGAGAGCGCGGGCTCGAGTGAGGACCCGGGGCGGGGAGGTGTCCGCTCCGGAGATCGACGTGCGGCGATCTGGAAGACCGGGTCTATCGGACGACTTCGGTGCCGATGCCGCCGTCGGTGAAGATTTCCAGCAGCAGGGCGTGGGGTTGGCGGCCGTCGACGAAGTGGACTTTCCTGACGCCGGCGGTCAGGGCGTCGGTGGCGGAGCGGATTTTGGGGATCATGCCGCCGGAGATGGTTCCGTCGGCGATGAGCGAGTCGGCGTCGGCGCGGGTGACGGAGTGGATGAGTGTGGAGGGGTCTGAGGGATCTGACAGGAGTCCGGGGACATCCGAGAGGTAGACGAGTTTCGTGACCCGGAGTTCCTTGGCGAGGGCGGCGGCGGCGAGGTCGGCGTTGATGTTGAGCGGGCGTCCGGTGGCGAGTTCTGCGGCGAGCGGGGAAATGACGGGGACGATTTCTGCCTCTTTGGCCTTGCTGACGTGTTCGGTTTGGCAGCCGACGACTTCGCCGACGCGGCCGATGTCGACTTTGTTGCCATCGGGGTCGGAGCCTTTGATTTTTTCGCCGAGGAAGACTTCGGTTCCGGGGATTCCGACGGCTTTTCCGCCGAAGTTCCGGAGCATGTGGACGAGGCCGGGGTTGATTTCCTCGGAGAGGACGCGTGAGACGATGTCGATGGCGTCGTCGGAGGTGACGCGGAATCCGCCGATGAAGCGGGCTTCGAGGCCGGCCTGTTCCATGGCGGCGGAGATGGCCTTGCCGCCGCCGTGGACGACGATGGGGTTGATGCCGGCGACTTCGAGGAAGACGATGTCGCGCATGACTTTGGCGACGAGTTCGGGGTCTTCCATGGCGGATCCGCCCATTTTGATGAGGAAGGTTTTGCCGCGGAATGCCTGGAGGTAGGGCAGGGCTTCGATCAGGGCGGTGGCTTTGTCGATGGGTTTCATGGTGACGAGAGGCAGGGGTGGGTGGGTGCTGCGGGCCGGGGGCGCGGTCAGGAGATGGTGGCGTGGAGGAGGGCTTTGTAGCGCGGGAGGGTTTCGTTGTAGATGGCTTCGGTTTCCGGTTCGGGGAGGATGGTCGAGCCATCGGCGGCGATGCAGAAGGCATCCTGGAGGGTGGGGAGGTCGTGGCCTGCGGCGGCGGCGGCGATGAGAGCGGCGCCGAGAGCGGCGGAGTTGGTGATTTCGAGGCGTTCGACGGGTGCCTGGAAGATGTTGGCGACGAGTTGTGCGATGCCGTTGCTTTTTGAGGCGCCGCCGGTGAGGCGGATGCGTTCGGTTTTCACCTCCATCCATTCCGAGTGGAGGCGCATGTTGAGGAACTGGCCTTCGAGCAGGGCGCGGACGCGATGGTAGGGTTGGGTGCCGGCTTCGAATGCGGGCGTGCCCTTGGACACGGGGGTGGTGAAGTCGTGGCGCGGGGTGATTTCCGGTCCGTAGAAGGGGAGGGTGAGGTTTTTTCCGGCATCGGCTTTGGTGGCTTCGATGGCGGTGATGTCGAAGGTGGTCCAGTCGATGCCGAGTTCATTTTTGAGTGCCTCGCGGGCGAGCGAGCCGTTGCGGAAGCAGATGAGGGACATGAAGCCGCCGGCGGGGTTGCCGAAGACGTGGCCGAAGCCGTTGGGGTCGGTTTTCGGGCCCGGCATGGAGGCGAAGAAGGTGTCGCTGGTGCCGAGTGAAATCACGATATTGCCGGGGCTGGTGGCGCCCATGCCGACGAGGGACGCGGGGTTGTCACCGGTGAAGAGCGCGCATTGGCAGGCGGGGGAGAATCCGTATTTTTCGACGAAGTAGGGGGAGACTGGTCCCTGTGGGGTGGTGGCGATGGCGGGTTTGAGGAGTTTTTCGCCGAGGCCGGGTGCGGTGGCATCCAGCAGGGCGGGGTCCCAGTCGAGTGACGCGAGGTTGAGGAGGTTGGTGCCGGCGCCGTCGCCGAAGTCGATGGGGACGGATTTTCCGGCGATCACGGAGGCGATGAACGAGCTGACCATGTGGATGCGGGCGGTCTTGGCGTAGGCGTCCGGGTCGAGTTTGGAGAAGCGGCGGATTTGGGGGCCGGTGAAGCGTTCGATGGCGATGGAGCCGGAGCGTTTGCAGACTTCTTCGGGGCCGCCGAGGGCTGTGGTGATTTCCGCGCACTCGGTGCTGGTGGAGGTATCCATCCAGATGGGTGAGGATGTGCGGGTGAGGGCGGGCGAGAGTTGAGGGGCGAGCTGGCCGGCGGGGTCGAGTGCGGCGAGGCGTTGGTCGAATGTGGCGTCGAGGTAGACGGATCCGTGTTGCTGGCCGGAGCCGGCGATCATGGTGATTCTGGAGAGGTCGGTGGCCTCGGCGAGTTTGGTGAAGAGCAGGTTGACGGCCTCCAGCCACATCAGGGGGTCGGCGTGGACTTCGCCGTGTTCGCCGTTAGGGATGAATCCGGAGGGGGCATCGAATTGCGGGAGGTCCTTGCCGAAGTTGACCGAGAGTTGGCAGGTGATGGTTCCTGCGGCGGGGTCAATGACGAGGGCGGAGAGGGACTGGGTGGAGGAGTCTAGACCGAGGAACATGGGACGATTGTTCACGGAACGCGTGGGTTTCCAAGACGGAATGGCGGGTGTGGAGCGCAAAAAAAGAGCGGCCGCTTTCGCGACCGCTCTTTGAGAGTAAGTGTCAGTGACGGCTTCGATTAGAAGCTCACGCTGAGCATGACGCCACCGTAGAAGTTGTCGTCGGCACCGGTGAAGGTCTCGTAGTCATCGGACATATTGTAGGAATATGCGACGAACGGGGAGATCGTTGCGGTTTCGGTGAAGTTCCAGTCGAGGGCGAGCTTGGTGTTCCAGTCAGCGAAGTCTTCTTCTTCGAAGGTGTAGGCGAAGCTGGTGCCAAGTTGAAGGGTCACGCAGGGGCTGATTTCGAAGCCACGGCTCAGTGCGAGCACGGTGTAGCCATCGTTGTCGGCACCTTCGATGTCCCAGTAGTAGGTGAGGGAGGAATCAACCCATCCCCAGTCTTTGGCGATGGAGAAGTAGATTTCCTGAGTGTCGGCGATGGAGAACGGGCCGACGTCCGGAAGGTAGTAGTAGATGTAACCCACGGCCGCGGTCATGTAGCCGAGGTCGTAAGAGGCTTCTGCGTAGAAGTCGATTTCCTCGGTGTCGAGGTGGAGGGAATCGGAGTCCGTGAGGGTGTACATGGCGGACCAGATACCACCGCTCAGGCCAACGCCGTTCCATTCGCCAGCGACGTCAACACCGGCTTCGATGAGGTCTTGACCGAGGTCAAAGCCGCGCCAGATGTAGTCGGAGGTGTATCCGGTGTGGATTTCGTATTCGACTTCAGCCTTCGCGTTGCCGGCCACAAGGGCGGAGGCAGCGGCCAAGGCGCCAATGGTTTTGATGTAGTTTTGCATCGTGTTATGTTGGTTTTCGGTTGCTGCTTGCGTCCTTGGCTGTGCCTTTGGGGAACAGGCAGGAACGTCTCGGATTAAGCATCCCGCGTGCCATATCGTGCTGCTGGAAACTGTCCTTGGGGGTGATATTTCACGTTTCTAAAGGAGTTGTCCAGAGCTAAATGTCACGGAGAGTTTTTCCGGATGCGGGGGTGGATAGAATCAGGGTCATGGATTGGCAAGCGAGAATCTTATTTAGAGGAAGATTTTTTAAGGTGGTTTCTTGGTTGGGGGCGGTGTGGGCGGGTTTGGGGGTAGTGGGTTTTCGATCTTGGCACGCGGTTTGCTTGAGGGGTTGGCGCTAGCTCGGGGATAGATGAAATCGTCGGGACCAAGCACTTAACCATCCGATTAACCCTGAACACCATGACCAGTCGATACCGAACTAAAGTGTGGGCCCTCGCGGCCGCGGCGATTGCATTCGCTGCATTCCCAATGGCAAACAACGCAAGTGCGCAAGAAGCTACGGCACCACCTGCTGTAGAGATGGCCGCGCCGGCGGCCGAAACACCCGCTCCCGCGGCGGAAGCGCCCACCGAGGATGCTCCAGCCGTGGCCAGTTACGAGGATTTCATGGCGGGGCCGGATGCGGCGATGTTCACGGTGAACAACCTGTGGATTCTGATTTCCGCGGCGCTGGTGTTCATCATGCATCTGGGATTCGCGAGTGTGGAGTCCGGCATGTGCCAGCAGAAGAACACGGTGAACATCCTGTTCAAGAACCTGTTCATCGTGTGCATCGGCGCGCTGGGTTACATGGCCTGGGGTTTCAATGCGATGTATCCGGGTGATTGGACGATTTCCAACGTCTTTGCGTTTGGATCGCCGCTGACCAATACCTTCTACGATGATTCCGCCGAGGTTGTCGCAAATCTGACTGGAGCGTATGCCGACAACGGCAACTGCTACACCTACTGGTCGGACTTCATTTTCCAGGCGATGTTCGCCGCGACCGCAGCCACGATTGTTTCCGGTGCGGTTGCCGAGCGTGTGAAGCTGACGAGTTTCATGATTTACGCCACGATTCTCGTGACGCTTCTCTACCCGATCACCGGCTCCTGGGAGTGGGGCGGTGGCTGGCTCAACCAGTTTGACGGCGGTTCGGAAGAGACCGGCCAGTTCATTGACTTTGCGGGTTCCTCGCTGGTCCACGCCTTTGGTGGTTTCTCCGCGCTCGGTGCGGTTCTCGTTCTGGGTCCGCGTCTCGGCAAGTATACGAAAGACGGCACCAAGCCGATCCTTCCGCACAACCTTCCGCTGGCCAACATCGGTGTGTTCATGCTGATCCTCGGCTGGTTCGGGTTCAACGGTGGCTCCGTTCTTTCGGCTGACCCGCAGGGTGTTTCCCGCGTGTTCGTGACCACGGGTATGGCTGCCTTTGCCGGTGGTCTCGGTGCGATCCTGATTTCCTGGATCGTTCTCAAGAAGCCCGACCTTTCCATGGCGCTCAACGGCACGCTGGCGGGTCTCGTCGGCATCACTGCCGGTGCCGGTGCCATCACCCCGTGGGGTGCGGTGCTCGTGGGGCTGATTGCCGGTGGCATCGTGGTGGTTTCCGTTCTGCTGCTCGACAAGCTGAAGATTGACGATCCGGTGGGTGCGATTTCGGTGCACGGCACCTGCGGCATCTGGGGAACGCTCGCTGTGGGCATCTTCGGTAAAGAAGAGCTTGCCGGTGAGAAGATCAGCTTCATGGCCCAGTTGATCGGCACGCTGAGCATTTCGGCATTCGCCTTTGTCTGCTCCTTCGCCCTGTTCTTCATCCTGAAGATGATCATGGGTGTGCGGGTCGACGCTCAGGAAGAGCACGAAGGTCTGGACGTTGCAGAGCACGGATCTCCGGCCTACAACGACAGCCAGGCTTAATCCTGATTGATACGAATTCGTTCCATGCGGGCGGGCCGGAAACGGTCCGCCCGTTTTGGTTTGCACGATGGGGCGGCATGGGTTCCCTTCAGGCAGTGAAGCGCAAGCGGCTGAGATTGTTTTTGGTGATCGGGCTGGTTCTCTCCGCCGTGTTTGCGGGATGGAGTTGGTTCAGGCCGTATGAGTGGGGTGCGGATTCCGCCGCTGGGTGCCGGGTATCCCTCGTGCAGGTGAGGAAGGACAAGAGTTTCTACTGGGTGGAGATGCACCTGAAGCTGCTTGAGGGGGAGGGGTATGACCTGATGAAGCCCGCGAGATTGATTTGTGCCGGGGGCAGGGAACTGGAGCCGGCGGACACGACGCTGGGTGGTGACCGGGAGCAGGGCGTGACAACGGATTTGTGGTTCAGGTTCTGGCTCGAGGGTGAGCAGATCGAAGGTCCATTGAGGTTGCGGATCAACGAGGGTGAGCTGGTGGTCAAGGGGAACGAGGGGGTGCCGCGGCTGGGGGCTTCTGGATCGGAAGTATTTGTGACGAACCGTTGGTGAACCATGGCATATTTGTTAGTTGATAACTCGAATTCGAGGACGAAGTTCGCGCTTGGGCACGCCGACCGGTTGACGGTGTGGCGGGACGTGGTGCCGACGGCCGAGATTTCCCATGAAACGCTGTCCCGGGTGGTCGAGGGTCTGACGTATTCCGGGACGATCATTTGCTCCGTGGTGCCAGAGAAGGCGGCGGTGATGAAGGCGTTCTTCGAGCCCCGTGGACCGTTGCATTTTTTGAATCACGAGAGTCCGTTCGGGATGGCTGTGGACTATCCGAATCCGGAGCAGATCGGTGCCGACCGTTTTGCGAATGCGGCGGGGATCGTGGCGCGGCACCATGCGCCGGCGATCGTGATTGATTTCGGGACCGCGGTGACCTTTGACGTGATTTCGGCGGAGCCGGCGTATTGCGGCGGGGTGATTGCTCCGGGGCTGGGTGCGATGTCCGGGTATCTGACCAAGCGCACCGCGCTACTGCCGCAGATCGAGTTGGAAGAGCCGACGACGGCGATCGGCAAGTCGACGGTGCAGGCGATGCAGGCGGGGGCGGTGTATGGATACCGGGGGATGGTGCGGGAGATCATCCGGGAGATTCAAAAGGAACTGCCGGGCAAAGCCAGGATCGTGGCGACAGGGGGGGATGCGGCGTTGATTGCGCAGGGGCTGCCGGAGATCGAGCTTGTGGATCCGAACATTACTTTGGATGGGTTGCGATTTGTCGCCCGGCGGGTTTTCGGGTGAGGAATCGAGCGGCGGGATTCGGCGGGGGTGGCGAGTTGTTGGGGGGCGGTTGTTTGCCCGGATCGGGCAAAAATGGTCGGGAATGGCGAAAAATATGCGGATACTGACCGATTAATGGTGCATTCGTTGTGATGACGTGGTAATTGCAATAGTTGAAATGAGAGGAACAGACTTAGCTATTGGAATCGATTTTGGTGCGTCGACATTGAAGGTAGGCGTGGTTTACCAGAGTCATGTCATTGATCAGGAGCAACCGATATCGACCTTGGAATTCGATACGCCTGACGCGCTGATCGAGGTGATGGTGAAGGCGGTAGGCAAGCTGCGGGACCGGCACCCGGGAGTGGTGGCGTTGGGCGCTGGTGTTCCGGGGTTCGTGAATTTTGATCGTGGCTTGGTTCACAATCTGACCAATGTGCCGGGATGGGTTGAGATTCCCTTGCAGCGTCTGCTTGAGGAGAAGACGGGGATGCCGACGGTGGTGGACAACCGTGCGAACTGCGTGGGGGTGGCTGAATGGCGTTGTGGGGTGGCGCGCGGATTGAAGGATGTGGTGTTCATCAACGCGGAAATCGGGGTTGGCGGTGCGATCATCGCGAACAGCCAGATCATCCGTGGTTCGAGGTTTGGTGCGGGTGAGATCGGGCAATGCTCGATCGACTGGCAGGGAAAAAAGGGTGAGTATGGAAACCTGGGTGCTCTGGAGGAATACACCGGAAGCCTGCATTTTGCGGAAGCCGCATGCCAGGCTTACGCCGAGGCGGGCATCAAGAAGACGGTTCCGGAATGTTCGCTCTGTGCGTTGATTTTCGCGGCGCACAAGGGATGTCCGGTGGCGAACGCCCACTGGGACTGGTATGCGCGGGTGATGGCGAGCGCGGCGATGAACTGTTGCTGGCTGTTGAACCCGGAGGCGGTCGTGATCGGCGGCAGTGTGACGCGGGCGGGCGAGTTGTTTTTCCGGCCGTTCCGGGATCGCTTGTTTGAGCAGCTGTCGGGTCCGTTCAAAGACCACTTGATGGTGGTTCCTTCCGCGTTTGGCCCGGAGGCCGGGACGATCGGGGCCGCGGCGATTGCACTGGATGGTGCTGACGTGTTGGCCTGACTCGGCGGAGGGTCGAAGGGGGGAGGCGGAGAAGGCAGCGAAGGCAGAGAAGGGGAGGGTTTGAGGAAACTCAGGGGTCCTTGCGCCTGAAAACGGGGATGAGTGAGATGAGGGCGACCGCTGCGATGACGCTGGCGATGAGAAGCGGGCGGTTGGGTTTTTCCTCGAGTGAGTCGTATTTGTCCGAGGGGGTGGACGATGGTGCGGGCGGGGATGAGTGGACGGGGATGAGGTCTTTTTCGGTGAGTCTGGGTTTTCCGACTTCGGAGCGGAGGGCGGCGACCTGCGAGGGCTCGACGAGTGGGGCGGAGTTGCCGAAGGAGTTTCTGACGTAGCTGAGGACTGCTGCGATTTGTTCGTCGCTCTGGCTGGCGAACGGGGTCATGCCGCCGGCGATGTCATAGGTTTGCCCATTGACGGTGATGGGGCCGACGAGTCCCCGGAGCTGGATGCGGATGAGGTTTTCAGCCGGTCCTTCGACCCATTCGGAGCCGGCGAGTGGTGGCGCGGCGGCGGTGCCCATTCCCTGGGGTCCGTGGCAGGCGGCGCAGAGGATGAATTGTTTGCGGCCGGTTTCGAGGATTTCGGTCCGGGTTTCCCCCACTGCGGCATGGGCGAATAACGAGAGCAGGAGGATGGGGATGGAGCGGCGGCGCATGGGGTTTCGCCGCCGATCATAGGGCTGGGACGGGGAGATCGAAAAGCCCGGAGTAGCGAACTACCCCGGGCTTCGAAACAACCCAATACTCCAGTGAAATCAGAAGCTCCAGACGAGGTCGAGTGTGAAGCGTTGCTCCATCAGGTTGGTTTCTTCGTCGGTAAGAGGAATCTCGTAGGCGAATCCGGCCTGCACGTTGTCGGTGATGCGGGAGCGGAAGCCGAATGCGGCGGTCACGATGTCGCGGTTTTCATCGGCGAATTCGGCGCCGAGGTTGAAGAAGTCTCCGCCTTCGAACTGGACCACGGCGGGGACCGCGCCGCCGACCTGGCTGGAGAAGTTTCCGGCGCCATCGCCGGCGTCGATGACGTGGAACCAGTTGAGTTCGACCAGCGGGATGAACCACGGGGTGACTTCGTAGCTGACGTGCGTGCTGAGGAAGGACGAGGTCGATTGTTCGTCGCTGAAGGGGATTTGGAATCCGAGGGCGCCGGCGAACTGCCATTGGTCGGCCATTTGGAGGCCGGAGACGATGAGGTTGACGGCGCCGTCGCCTTCGCCCTGGAAGACGTCGCTGTTGCCGGTTGGGAATTCGAAGGTGGCGGTTCCGCTGAGTGCGGTTCCGGTTTCCGGGTTGAGGATGAAGGCGTATTTGAGACCGCCGCCGAGGTTCGCCCAGCCGTTTTCAGTGCTGAGGAGTGCGTTCGGGTTCATGTCGACGTAGCCGTCCTTGGTGGCGACGATGGAGAGGCGGTCGGTGAGTGCGTATTCGAACTGGAGTGCGTAGACTTCGACGTCTCCGCCGAGGTCGAGGTTGCCGAGTTTGGTGCTGATCTGGTCGGGCAGCGAGTGATAGATGAAGATCGGGTGGATGTTGCTGCTCGGCAGGGCCAGATCGAAGAGGGTCGGGTTGCTGATCGGGCGCCGGGCGTTTGCGAAGGCATCGGCCGGTGCGGAGGGGATGGGGTTTTTGGCATCGGTGACGACCGTGCCAGCAGTGGCGGATCCGAGGATGGTCAGGGATGCGGCGACAGCGATGGGGGAGTTCATAGTGGTTTTGCGAAGAGCGGCGTGAGTGTTGGGCGGAGGAGTGATTCCGGCTACTCATGGCTTGCGGGAGCTTGTGCAATTTCTGCTTGTGGAGGACGGGGTGGAGTCACGATGTTGCTTGAGTTTCGGCGTGTGTTTGGTCATGCTTGACGGCTATGAAATGGGAAGGTCGGAGGCGCAGCCGGAATATAGAAGACCGCCGCGGGGCGGGAGGCGGCCGGCGTGTGGCGTTGGGCGGAGGGTTGGGGACCCTGTTATTGGTGGTTGTGGTGATGTTGCTCGGCGGAGATCCGCGGTCCTTGCTGGAGATGGCGGGAGATGAGAGTGGCGAGCCGCAAGCGGAGTATCTGTCGTCACCGGAGGATGAGAGGCTCAAGGAGATGGTCGGAGTGATTCTGGCGGATACGGAGGAGGTGTGGAGCGAGGAGTTTCGCAAGTTGGGGCTGGTGTATGAGAAGCCGAAGCTGGTGTTGTTCACCGGAAACGTGAGGTCGGGTTGTGGGTTTGCGAGTGCGCAGGTGGGGCCGTTTTATTGTCCGGCTGACCGGACGATTTATCTGGATCTGACGTTTTTCCGCGAGCTGAGGCAGCGGTTTGGCGCGCCGGGTGATTTTGCCCAGGCGTATGTGGTGGCGCATGAGGTGGGGCACCATGTGCAGAAGTTGTTGGGCACTTCGGACATGGTGCATCAGGCGCGGACGAGGCAGTCGGAAGGGCAGGCCAACGCGATGTCGGTGAGGCTCGAGTTGCAGGCGGATTTCTACGCCGGATTCTGGGCGAGGAAGGCGGAGGAGAAGTTCCGGTTTCTGGAGCAGGGTGATCTGGAGGAGGCCATGAATGCCGCGAATGCGATCGGTGACGACACCTTGCAGCGGCAGGCGCGGGGGCAGGTGATGCCGGATTCCTTTACCCACGGGACGTCCGCGCAGCGGGTTCGTTGGTTCCGCAAGGGGTTTGCGAGCGGGGATCTGCGTGAAGGCGATACCTTCCGGGTGCGCGATCTGTGAGTCAGGAGCCGAGGATTTCCGCCACGGCGTAGAGTGCGGCGAGTGAGAGGATGGCGAGAGCGATGGTGCCGCTGACCCGGTCCGGCAGGGTGGTCCTGGGGCGGAACGCGGAGGACGATTTGGGAAATACGACGAATGCGTAGATCATGCCGGCGATGGTGCCGCCGATGTGGGCGGCGTTGTCGATGAAGCGGAAGCCGATGAGGCCGATGATGGCGGTGAGGATGACCCCGGCGGCGAGGCGTTTGCGGGCCCTGCGGGGGACCAGGCGGCTGTGGAGGGACTCGAAGACGAGCAGGAAGCCGAGCCAGCCGAGCAGTCCGCCGGATGCGCCTACCGAGGTGGTGGATAGAAACCGGGCGGAGGCGATTCCTCCGGCGGCGGCGGAGAGCAGGAAGACGGTGGCGAGGTGCGGCCAGCGGGCGAAGACCTCGATGCGCCGGCCGAGGTAGATGAGGCCGGCGGCGTTCATGAGGAAGTGGACGATGCCGCCGTGCAGGAAGGGGGCGGTGAGGAGTCTCCAGTATTCGCCGTTGTGGTAGCGGTCTTTGACGAGGCCGGCGGCGTGGATGGAATCCTGTGAGAGGATTTGGGCGATGCCGACGATGCCGATCATGACGAGGAACAACCGGGTGACCGGGGCTTTTTGGTGTTCGAGCCACGTCTCGAAGCGGAGAGCGGGAATGATGTCGGCAAAACTCGCATCGGCCTGGCGGCGCAGCATGCGGTCTTGTTTGGTCGCTTCGTACCAGGGGATGAATGCGAAGATGATGAACATCAGCAGGGCGATGCCGGCCGTGGTGGATGAGATCAGTGCTTTTGCCGCGAACAGCAGGTGCTGGGGAAGGGGGGTGGCGGCGGGGGCGATTTTCCAGTTCTGCCAGAGGATCCAGCCGATCAGCGCCGCCAGCAGGAGGCTGAAGTAGCGCATTCTGGAGCGGCCGAGGTCGAGGTCGTCGTCGGCCCGCAGTCTTCGAGCGGTGCTGACGGCGGCGGCGGCTTCATCGATTTCCTCCGGGAGGACCATGAATTCGTCGTCCGGGGTCCAGGCGAGTGCGATTTCTGCTTCGCGATCGGCCCCGATGGCGCGGATCAGTTCCGCGAGTGAGGCGCAGGTGTGGCGGGTGCCCTTGATGGTCGCCCAGCCCCACGAGTTCGGGGCTTTGGGGAATGCGTCGGGTCGCGCCCAGACGGGGCGCTCTTCGGCGGTTGGGTGATCTGGAGTCGTCACCCGAGCCAAGAATTAAGGTTGTTCGGTTGGGCTTTCCGCGGCCTCGGGAGCCGATGCCTCGGCGGCGGGTTCTGCGGCGGGCTCGGGAGCATCCGCCGGGGTGGTTTCGGTTGCCGGGGCGGTTTCCTCAACTTGTGGAGTTTCGGTTTCCGGGGTGGTGGCAGGCTGTTCGGAAGATTCGGCAGCGGGTGTGGGTTCCACTTCTGCGGCGGCGGGTTCTTCGGTGGTTTCAGCCGGAAGTTCTTCGAGGAGGGATTTGAGCGGAGTTTCCTCCGGTTGTTCAGCGGCGGTTTCCGGGGTGGTTTCGGCGGCTGCGGTTTTGGCAGGTTCGGATTCGACGATGCTGGTGTCCTTGTTTTTATGGGAAACGAGGACGGCGAGTGCGAGGGCGAGGATGAAGAAGAGTGAGCCGAGGTAGACCGTGCCGCGTTGGAGGACGTTGGTGGTCCGGGCGCCGAAGACCTGATCGGTGACGCCGCCGCCGAATGCCGCGCCCAAGCCTTCCTGCTTCGGTCGCTGCATCAGAATGAGCAGGGTCATTAGGAGGCAGATGACTACGAAAACCACCAAGAGGAGGTTGATGCTGATGGAGAGCCAATCGATTGCTGCAAGAGTCATGGGCGCGGGACTATGGGTGGGTGCTCCGGCCTTGTAAAGCGGGGAGTTCGCGCTTTTTGATCCTGTTGGATTCCGCAATTGGAACGCAGGAGGGGGAAAATAAAAGGCCGGGTGGAGAGGAGTCCGCCCGGCCTTGGTGATGATTCACAGGGTCCTGCGAATCAGGACTCGGGCTGATCGATGTTCAGCGCCGCGTATTCTCCGTCCTTGCGGCGGTAGACGATGGTGAGGCAGTCGCGCCGCGCGCTCTTGTAGAGCACGAATGGGCGGTCGGTGAGTTCGAGTTCCATGATGGCGTCCTCTTTGTACATCGTGCGGATGGGGAAGTGTTCCGGATGGACGATGTAGGGTTCCGGATCGATCTCGGAGTCTTCCGGGTGGTCGAGCACTTTTTCGTCGAAGTAGCGTTCGTCGAGGTGGCGGATCGATTCGTTCCGGTGAGGCCTGTTTTTCTTCATGAGCCGCGTCTTGTGCTTGCGCATGCGGCGGGCGATTTTCTCGGCGGTTTCATCGAGTGCGGCGTACATGTCCTTGCCTTCGGTGTGGGCCTCGATGGTGATGTGGTTGGCACAGAAGAGAATGATTTCCGCGATGTGGCGGTTTTTCTGAACGTCCAGGATGGCTTTGGCTTCGATGATTCGCGGGTAGTCGAGGTGCAGGCTCTCGATTTTCCGGTGTGCATGTTCACGAAGCGCGTCTGTGACAGACTCGTGCCTCACAGTGACAGTGATGGGCAGGTTGACGTTAGCAGTTTGCATTTTCTTACTATTGGTTTGGGTGATTGGACGACAGTTTTACGTGTCCTGTCCGTCGACTAGTCTGAACGAGGATTGTTGCAAATGCCACTCCGTTCTTGGGAAAAATGTCCCGCGTTTCTTGCTTCGGCGGGTCAGCTCACTCGGGCAGGGTGAGTTCCTCGAAGCTGGGGACGCCGTGTTGGCCGGGTTTCGGGGTATCCGGTGAGCCGGAGCCGGAGAGGATGGCGTCCAGCTGTTGCTTGAAGTTGTCGGTCGGGTTGTTGGTGGTGCCGCCGAGGGTGATGTCGATCCAGCGGAATCCGTCGTGTTCGGGGCCGAATGCGGTATCGAGGCTGCGGCTGCCGGACGAGGCGAGCATGGGTTTGGTCACGCCGACCCGGAGGTTGCCGCTGAGGCGTTTGTTTTTGGCGATCGAGATGGATCCGCTGATGGCCATTCTGTCGCGGTTGACGAGTTTGAGGTCGGTGACGGAGACCTCGTTTTCGGATCTGCGGAGAGCGCCGGTGACTTCGCTTTCGAAGGAGGGAGCCTCGAACCAGGTGTCCTGGAGGGCGGTGGTGAGGATCAGGAGGAAGGGCAGGTTGCGGACTTCGAACGACGAGGTGGGGGCGTTGGTGAAACGCATGGACATGCTTGGGGGGGAGGAGCCGTCCGGGGTGAAGGTGATGAAGTTGGATTTGGCGGCCGACGGGGTTTCGATGCGGCAGGAGAAGAAGGTGGCGAGGTCCTGGCCGGCGATTTTTTCAAGCGGGTAGTAGTCCAGCTTCATGGCGAGGGTGGATGCGTCCGAGGCGGACATGGGGGCCACGGTGCCGGCGATTTCGAACGAGCCGTGGGAGCCGGAGGTATCGGCGAGGCGCAGGCTGACGATATCGACGAGGGGTTGGCGGAATTCGACGTGGGCGCGGGAGACTTCGAACTTGGGCCAGCCGCGGAGGCTGATGGTTCCGCCGTTGAGGAGGAGCTGCGGGCGTCCGCTTGAATTTGCCGGGGAAAACGAGGCTTCGGATCCGGTGAGTCGGGCGAGCGGTGAGTTTGAGTTGCCGAAGAGCACGTCGAAGCTCGCGACAGCGAAGCGCTGGAACTGGAGGGAGCGGGGGTTTTCCGATTGTTCGCTGGTTCTGGTGGGAGCGTTCGGTTGAGGCGGGGTGAGGATGAGTTTGCCGGCGATTGCGTTGAGTTCCTCGCCGTTGAGTGGTTTTCCGAGCAGGCTTGACGGGGAGATTCTGGCGGTGAGGTCGCGGAGGTAGAGCGAGTGGAGGGCATTGCCTTCCGGCCAGGCGAGTTCGAGGACGCCGGCGTTTGCGCTGGCGGGGTTCATGCGGAAGCGCTGGAGTTCGACTTTGGCGCCGGTGGTGTCCCTGATGTCCGTTTCCAGTTTGTTCCGGAACGGGGCGCTGTTCGAGTAGACCACGGCGGAGCCGGCGGCGAAGATGACGGCGAGGATGAGGATGAGGATGGCGGAAACCTGCACCATGCGGGCACGCTGGGCCTTTTTCCGTTCTTCCTTGTGTGGTTGTCGGGAGCGGCGTTTGCGCTTGCGCACTTTGATGGCCTGGCTGCCGTCTGATCGGGTGACGAGCTGGCCGTCATCGATGGAGTCTTCGGAGGGTCGGCTCTTCAGGCGGTCCATCATTTCATCGATGGAATACCTGTCCTGGTCTGGGGAACTCGGCATTTGGGAAGAAGCGGTGACTTGTTGTCGGTAAGTCAGCGGTCGCTATATGGGCGGCCGGTGGGGTCCAGGAGTTCGACTTTGACGAGGATGACGATGGCGGTGGAGATTGATTCCCTGGCATCGGTCTGGAACAGGCGGCCGACGAGCGGAATATCGCCAAGCACCGGCACCTTGTCCTGGACGTTTTCGACGGATTCCTGGAGCAGGCCGCCGATCGCGATGGTGGCGCCGTCGGCAACGGTGAGTTGCGTATTGGCGCGGTGCGCGCTGAAGACCGGCATCAGGATGGCGTTTTCCGTGACCTCCGTGGTGACCAGGTTTCCGAGGATGTCCTGCTCTGAGGAATAGATCGGGCTACCGTAGTTGACGAAGCCGTCGAAATCGATGAATGACGGGTTGAGGGTGATGTCCACGTAGCGCCTGTCTTTGCCGGCGACGGGGAGCACCTCGAGGGTGATGCCGACGTCTTTTTTGTCGAAGGCGGTGGGAGTGGCGGGGGTGACCGGGGTGGACCCGCTGCCGACGGAGGTGGGGACTTCCGGGGGTTCGTATTCGGTCGGGTAGATGAATTCGCGGAGGATTTCGACGGTTGCCTGTTGGCCGCTGCGGGTGGTGACGGACGGCTGGGCCATGAGGTCGATGCCGCTGGATTGGTTGAGGCCGCGCATGATCACCTGGGCCTGGCCGTCGGAGAAGAGGCCGGTGATGCCGAAGATTCCGGGTGCGACCGTCGAGCTTTGGGATGAGCTTGAGGTGGCGTTGATCAGCGAGTCGATGGAGGATCCGGTGATGCCGTAGTCGCCGGAGCGGAGGCCGTTGGTCATCAGGCCGGAGGTGACGGATGCGTCGGGGTCCGAGGAGATGCCATCGAGGGTGACGCCGTTGACCGAGGAGATCATGTCGGCGGCGGTGCGAGCGGATCCGTTTCCGAGGGTGCCGCCGGAGCCGTAGATGGAGTCGCTGAAGGGGAAGGGGGTGACAAGCCAGTCGAAGCCGAGTTCTTCGAGGTTGGTTTGCTGGGTCTTGATCATCGTGACCTTGACCGAGACGGAGACCGGTTCGGTTTGGGAGAGGGCATCGACGATTTGGGAAATGATGTCCTGGTTGGCGACCGAGTTGTAGACCCGGAGGGTGCTGGTTCCGGGGTTGTATGTGGCGCTGGCGCCATCGGGGAATGAGACGCCTTGTTGGGCGAGGGCCTCCTGGGCGGTCATGCGCACGGCGAGCAGGCTGCCGGAGGAGGAGTTGTCCGCGAACGGGTCGTCATTGGCGGCGGCATTGGCGGTGCCGCCGAGGTTGGTGAGGAAATCCGGCGGCACGCGGTAGCTGCGGAGGATGAGTTCGTCGGAGGTTGATCCCACCGGCGAGATCACCACGGTGTATTGGTCCGTTGTGTAGGAGGTTTTGGTGGCCGCCGTGATGTATTTCAGGATGCCGGAGATCGGGGTGTTGGTCAGGCGCAGGCTGAAGCGGGCATTGCGCAGGCGGTTGGCTTCGTCCGAGTCCTGGGGGCCGAAGTTGGTGGTGAAGTTGATGCCTTTGCGGGCCGGGTCGAGTTCCAGGGTGTCGAGTTCGGCTGAGCGGAGGCGGAGGAAATCGAGGGCTTCCGAGATCGTCGAGTCATCGAGGGCGATCTGGGGGATGATGATCTGGTCGAGTTTCGCCTGGATTTTGATTTGTCCGCCGACTGCGCCGGTGCCGGAGAGGGCGTAGTGGTCGAGGTCGGGTTCGATGAGATCCGGGACGGCGGTTTCCCATGCTTTTTCGACTTGGGTGAGGAGATCGGCGCGGGTTTGGTCGTAGGTCGACTTGTGGTATGAGTGTTTTGCTTCGGCGGTTTTTTCCAGGCCGCGTTGTGCTGCGGTGTTGTATGGGTCGATCCGCAGGATGTCTGCGTAGGTTTGGCTGGCTTCGTCGAATTTGCCGAGGTCGTATGCGCCTTGGGCGGTGTAGAGGAGTCGGCGGACCTGATCGACGTCCTGGGTGTGTTCGGTGTCGAGCGCGGGGTTGGTGCGGATCGGGTCGTTGAGGTAGGCCTGCATGTTGAGCGCACCGGGGTCGTTTGGTGCGACGTTTTCATTGAGCACGCTGGCAATCAATTTTTTGGCGCCGGCGACGTCCCCTTGTTTCGAGAGGGCGCGGGCGCGTTCGACTGCGGCTTGAGCGTAGCGTTGGGTGGCCGAGATCCGGAGGATTCTGGTGGCCGGGGCGTCGGGAAACAGCTCGCGGGCGCCAGCGTAGGCTTCGACGGCGTCGGCGTAGTTTCCGGATTGGTAGGCTTCGTCGCCCTTGAGGAGGAGTTCCTGGGCTTCGGTGACTGCCGCGCTGCGCCGGCTCAGTTCCCGAGAGGCGGCACTTCCATGGTCGTCTCCCGCCCGCAGGGGGGTTGCCAGGCACGATGCGACCAAGATGGCAGCCAGGCCACGTGAGGTTGGGTAGGTTTTAATCGTCTCCATGCGGATGCTTGGAGGGACGTATAGTGGGCTCGGCGCGTGAGGGTAAGTTCAAAATGGGGAAATTTCATCTTTTCAAGGGCCACTGAAACTCCAGTTGCACGATGATGGGATGGCGGATTCCGATTGCGCGGTGGTATTTGGATGGGATCCGGGTTTCCAGGACGGGGAGGAGGTGGTTGATGACGGCTTTGATTGTGTTCACGTGAAGAGTGTTCGCCTGAACTGTTCGTCTTGTCAAATCGATTTGATCAGGGCGATTTGATCAGGGGTGGTTTTGCCGGAGGATGTTGCGGGCGTCTTCCGTGTCGCGGGTGATTTGATTTTTGAGGGCGTCGAGGGATTCGAATTTTCTTTCGGGGCGGAGGTGTTTGACGAAGCGCACGTCGATGGTTTCTCCGTAGAGGTCTTGGGAGAAGTCGAGCAGGTGGACTTCGAGTGTGCGGGATTGGCCGTCGACGGTCGGGCGGATGCCGAGATTGGCGACGCCATCGAGGAGTTTGTCCTGGAGATTCACGCGCACGGCCCAGACGCCGTCGGGTGGCAGCTGGAGGCTGTCGGTGGAGAGGTTTGCGGTGGGGAAGCCGATGGTGCGTCCGAGTTTGCGGCCTGCGAGGACTGGTCCGCTGATCGAGTAGGGTCTGCCGAGCATGCGGGCGGCTTCGCGGAGGTTGCCGTCGTGAATGGCTTGGCGGATGCGGGTGCTGCTGATCCGGTCGTCGCCGAACATGACGGGGGAGGCTGCCTGGAGGGTGAACCCGAGTTTGGCGGATTGGGAGCGGAGGAATGGGACGTCTCCGGCGCGGTTGTGGCCGAAGCGCCAGTCCTCGCCGACGGCGATGGTTTTGACGGGGGCGCGGCAGAGTGAGTCGAGGAATTCGGCGGCGGGCATGGCGGCCATTTTCAGGTCGAAATGGAGCGGGACAAACAGATCGAGTCCGAGCGAACGGACGATATTCGCCTTGTGGTCGATGGTTGCGAGCAGTTTGCGCGGAGCGCGTGCCGGGGCGATTACGCGGATCGGGTGGGGGTCGAAGGTGACGAGTCCCGAGATGCCGCCGAGGTTTGCCGCGGCCTGCACGGCGAGGCGGATCACCGTCTGGTGGCCGGTGTGGACGCCGTCGAAGACTCCGAAGGCGAGGTGGAGGTCTTGCCGGAGGGTGGCCAGTTCGTCGAGGCTGTTGCAGATCCGCACGGGCGTGCCTGTATCAAGTGGGGTGAAATCCGGCAAGCCTGCCTGTGAAGTTGGGTGTGGCCGGGATGGTCAGGGCGATCAAGCTAAGGAACAACCCACTCAAGAAGCGCCAATAAGAACCACAGATTCAGACTAATTAGACGGATTTCACTGATTTTTTAGGACCTTTGAGGGTGAAGAACTCCCAACTCGCGAGACCTTCGGAGCACCATGCCTTCCCAGGTAGAGAGCCATCAGTGGTTCTGCTGCCGAGCTGATCAAGCGTTTCTCCCTCACTTGATCGCCCTGCCGGGATGGCAGGGAGATTTCCCTTGCCAACCCTGAGCGATATTCATATCCCCCGCGCCCCTCCTTTTCCGCCCGCCTAGCAAAGAAGACCCCGGAGGGAACCTCTAAGCGGAGGGTTTTCAAAAATCGCCCGACCTGAATCAAGGCGGGAAACCAATAACGATATGATTAACGAACTCATCAGTGAAATGGTGGACGCCGGCGTCCACTACGGCCACCAGACCAAGAAGTGGAACCCGCGCATGAAGCCCTACCTCATGAAGGACAAGGGCGGCATTTACATCATCAACCTTGAGAAAACCGTCCAGCAGCTCGACAAGGCCGCTGATTTTCTTTCCGACCTCGTCGGCAAGGGCAAGAAGGTCCTCTTCGTCGGCTGCAAGCGCCAGGCGCAGGACGCGATCCGCGAGTCTGCGGAAGCAACCGGACAATTTTACGTCAACCACCGCTGGCTCGGCGGCATGCTCACCAACGCCACCACCGTTCGCAAGAGCGTGGAGCGTCTGAAGTATCTCGAGAACATCGAGAAGCAGCCCGAGTTCAAGGCGATGTCCAAGAAGGAGCTCGCCGCGCTCGGCCGCGAGCGTGAGAAGCTCCTGCGCAACCTTCGTGGTGTGCGCGACATGAGCGAGATGCCCGACGCCGTGGTGATCGTCGATTCGGCGCGTGAGACCATTGCCGTGGCTGAAGCGCTCCGCCTCAACATTCCGATTGTGGCGATCGTCGACACCAACGCCGACCCGGCGATCATTGATTACCCGATCCCGGGCAACGACGACGCCATCCGTTCGATCCGCGTGATCCTTCAGAACCTCGTTGACGCGATGGTCGGTGCCTCCAAGCGCTGAGCCGCCGAATTAGAAACCCTCATCATTCCAAACGAATCATGATTACCGCAAAAATCGTTCAAGAGCTTCGCAAAAAGACCAACGCCGGCATGATGGACTGCAAGAAAGTCCTCAAGGAAACTGACGGCGACATGGATGCCGCCATCAAACTGCTGCGCGAGCGCGGCATCGCCAAAGCCGGTGCCAAGGCCGAGCGCGCCGCCAACCAAGGCATCATCACCGCCCGCGTGAGTGAGGACTGCAAGTCCGGCATGCTTCAGGAGGTCAACTGCGAGACCGACTTTGTTTCCAAGAACGAGAACTTCCAGGGCTTCGTGGAAGAACTCGCCGACACCGTGTTCGCGGCCGGTTCCGCCGACCTCGACGCCGCACTGCAAGTGACGGTGGGTGACGGTCCGCTGGCCGAAACCGTGAAGGCAAAGGTCGTGGAAATCGGTGAAAACCTCAAATACCGCAAGTATGTGCGTTTTGATGCAGCCGAAGGCGGAGTGGTGGTGTCCTACATCCACCCTCCGGGAAAGGTTGGCGTGCTCATCGAAGTGGGCACCACCAAGCCGGAGAGCGCTGCTTCGCCGGTTTTCCAGGAGATGGTCAAGGACCTGACCCTGCACATCGCCGCCTGCGCGCCGAAAGGCCTTGGTCGCGAGGACATCCCGGCCGAACTGGTGGAAGCCGAGCGTGAAATCTTCCGCAAGCGCCTGCTTGATCAAGGCAAGCCCGAGCAGATCATCGAGAAGATCCTCGAAGGTCAGATCGGCAAGTTCTACGCCGAAAACTGCTTCCTCGAGCAGGCCTTCGTGAAGGACGGCGACATGACTGTCTCGGCCCTGCTCGAAGCCAAGGGCAAGGAACTCGGCGACACCTTCACGGTGACCCGTTTCGTCCGCTTCGGCCTCGGCGAGTGATCCTTCGGACACCGTTAGTGATCCGCTAGCGACACTGTTTCAAACGACGCCCGTTTCCCTTTGGGAGGCGGGCGTCATTGTATTCGGGCGGCGGGGGCGGATGCGGATGGATTGGCGGGAAGTGGTTTTGGCTGGCGGTCGGGCGGGTCCGGGGGTAGGTGATGGATGCCCGAAGCGGGTGCATGCGCCCGGACCGGCGGGGATGCGTTCGTTGGCGGGTCCGAGATTTTCGGTTCCGAGATTTTTGATCCATGCCCATTGAGATTCGATGCTGATCCACGCGACATGTGAGCTGGACTTTCAGGTTCCGGTTGCGACGCCGTTTCTGTTCATGTTGCGGCCGCGCAGCGGGAGGCAGCAGTGGATCGCGCGCGAAGAGTATGTTCTGACGCCGCGGGTGGCGGCGGTCGAGTTCACGGATTTGTTTGGCAACCTGTGCCAGCGGGTGGTCGCGCCGCCCGGTCGATTTTCGGTGTGCACGTCGTTTGAGGTCGATTGTGCCGAGAGTTGCGATTCGGCGCCCGGGGCAGCGTTTACCGAAGTGCAGTTTCTGCCTGATGAGACGCTGCCGTTTTTGTTGCCAAGCCGGTATTGCGAGTCCGATCGCTTCAGCCGGATGGCGGCATCCATCACCGACGGGCTGGCGGCCGGATACGACCAGTGCGCGGCGATCGACGACTACATCCGGCGGACGATGCGTTACGCGCCCGGTGCCGGGCAGGAGATCGTGAGTGCCTGCGAGGTGAATGGGCGGAGCGAGGCCGTCTGTCGTGACATGGCGCATCTGGGCATCGCGTGTTGCCGTGCGCTTTCGATTCCGGTGCGGATGGTGGTGGGGTATTTGGAGAATCTGCAACCGATGGATCTGCATGCCTGGTTCGAGGCGTATGTCGGCGGCAGGTGGTATACGTTTGATCCCACGCAAAAGGACCTGTCGGGCGGGCGGTTGGCGATCGCCTATGGCCGGGATGCGGCGGATGTGGCGATTTACACGCAGTTCGGCGATCCGGTGGAGCTGCTGCGGATGGAGGTGACCGTCGCCCGGATGGCTGCGCCGTCAACCCGGTGGCGCCATGCATGAGTTTGTTGCCAATGGGGGGGCGCTGGCGGCGGGGATTGCGATGCCGGTCGGAGGGGCGGTGGTGCGGATTGAGGTGCGGGTTGAGGCAATTGGCGCGGAGTTTGGCATGTGCTACCCGGATTTTTGAGGCCGCCGGACGGTGCGGGCATGCTCCGGCTTGACCCTGGGGAATGATCCCGAAACGATGCCGCCCATGCGAAAGTTCCTGAGTTGTTTCCGGTTGGTCCTGTGGTGTGGGGTGGGAGTGTCGGTCGGGCATGCTGGAGAGAAGGGCGAGGTCACGCTGCGTGAGGTCCACAAGGGGACTCTCGAGGTGGATACGCGGCTGTTGGACAGTGGCGGGGGATTGTCCGCCGAGCGGCGCGCGTTTTACCTGAGCGCGCGGGAGTTGTTGACGGGGTCCGCGGCTGCGAGGACCGACGACGCGGGAGTGGTTGATGCGGCGGTGCGCGCGGGGGTTTCCCTGATGGCGGGGCCGATGCTGGGGGAGGTGAGCGAAAGCGGGATCTCGGTTTGGTTTCGTCCGGTCCGGGCGGAGGATCTGACGCTGCGGGTGACGGCAGTGGAGGGGCCGTGGAAGAAGGAGATTGCCGTCCGGGCGGAGCGTGCCGGGGCGGTGGTGCGGACGAGGGTTTGCGGGTTGCAGCCCGACAGCGGGTATGAATACCAGCTGGTCGACGGTGCGGGCGGTGTGTTGGGCGATGGGTCGTTCCGGACCGTGCCGGCCGCCGGTTCGGGGGAGACCTACCGGATTGCGTTTGGTTCGTGTTTTCACAAGATCGGGGTGCATAACCCGGACTTGATGGGACGGATTGCGGAGCGTGGTGCGCGGGCGATGCTGTTGCTCGGCGATCTGGCGGTGGACGACCGGGAGGCGGAGATCAACCTGCACAGCGCGGACTATCTGCTGCGCGATGTGTCCGGGCCGTGGCGGAAGTTTGCGGCGCAGGTGCCGGTGTATGCGAGCTGGGACGATCACGACTATCTGAACAACGACAAGTCGGGGCTGCAGAGCGGTCAGATCACCGAGCCCGAGCGTGCCGCGATGCGCGATATGTGGCGGGAGCACTGGATCAATCCGGAGCGGGCCGGGGACGCGGGGGGGATTTACTTCAACACGGTGATCGGTGATGTGGAGGTGATCATGCTGGACACCCGTTCGTGCCGCGACTGGGGGAAACAGGGGAGCCGCGGGTCGTATCTCGGCGAGGAGCAGATGGACTGGCTGTTGCGCACGCTGCGGGCCTCCACGGCCAAGTTCATCATTCTCACGAGTGGCACGATGTGGAGTGACGCGATGTCCGGGGCGAAGGACTCGTGGGGCACCTGGGACATTCCCGCGCGCGAGGAGATTTACGATTTGATCGAAGCCAACCGGATTGGCGGGGTGTTGTTATTGAGCGGCGACCGGCACGGTGCGCGGGGATTCCGGATTGAGCGGCCATCGGGGTTCAAGCTGGTTGAGTTTGAAGCGGCGTCGTTGGGCGGGGTTCCCGGGCCGAAGGCGTATGCGCCGGACCGGACGAACCAGTTGTTCGGCTACGCGGGTGGCTTGAAGGCGTTTGGCGAGTTCACCTTCGACATGGGCAAGGCGGATCCGGAGGTGACGTTCCGGTTGATCGATGGCGAGGGCAAGGTGTTGCAGGAGCACCGCTATCGGCGGTCGGAGTTGACGCCGGGGGATGGAAAGAACGGTTAGGCCGGGGTGGCCGGGGGGCGGGCATTGGAACGCAGAAAGCCCGGGTTTGCACCCGGGCTTTGTGATTTGAATGGATCGGTTGGAAGTGGGTCTTGGTGGTCCTTAGTGGGTGACGCGGGCGCGTGCGCCGCTGTCGAGCACGCGGACGCGATCGCCGATTTCGAAGGATTCGCGCGGGTTGACTTCCTGGACGACGGAGATGCTTTTGCCGGTGTCGAGTTTGACGGTCATTTCCAGCCCTTGTTTGGTTTGGATGTTTTTGCCGATGTGGGATCCGGCGACGCTGCCTGCGCCCGCGCCGACGATGGTGGCGGCGGTGTTGCCGGATCCGCCGCCGATTTGGTTGCCGAGCAGGCCGCCGGCGACGCCGCCGAGGACGGTGCCACCGAGGGTTTCGCCTTCGATGGCGACGTTGCGGATGGAGGTGATGCGGCCCCAGTTGACGGATTGGGGAGTGCCGGCCTCGGTGCGTGAGTAGGTGTCACCGGTCAGTGATTGTTGGGCACAGGAGGTGAAAAAAACGGGCAGGAAAAGGAGCGGTAGAAGCTTTTTCATAACGTAAATATCCATCGTTCGGAAATCAGGTGATGTAAAGGAGGAAGTGGGCGATCCGGGCTGGACATCCGGGTGGGATGGGTTGCACTTGCGCGCGTTGAATGCGATTGATTTCAAGTCGGTATGGCTGGCCGCGAGGCCGAAGACGCTGCCTGCGGCGGTGGTCCCGGTGTGGGCGGGTTGCGTGCTGGCGTGGCGGTTGACGGGGGAGGTCGATGGGGGGCTGGCGCTGTGGACTCTGGTGGGTGCTCTGGGCATCCAGATTGCGACGAATTTCTTCAATGATGCGATAGACGCGCGCAAGGGAGCGGACACCGAGAGGCGGACGGGTCCGATGCGGGTGACGGCGACGGGGATGATGACGCCGGCGGCGGTGATGGCGTTCGGCGGTTTGTTTCTGGCGGTGGCGGTGGTGGCGGGATGTTTTTTGTTTGCGGCGCGGGGCTGGCCGGTTCTGGCGATTGGGGTGCCGTCGCTTATTCTCGCATACGGTTATACGGGCGGGCCGTTTCCGCTGGCGTATCGGGGGATGGGTGAGTTGTTCGTGGTGTTGTTTTTCGGGTTGGTCGCGGTGGGCGGCACGGTTTTCGTGCAGACCGGGGACTGGCCGGCGGAGGCGTGGTTGCTGGGGCTGCAGGTGGGTTTGCTTTCCGCGGTGTTGATTTCGATCAACAACTTCCGGGACCGTGAGGAGGATGCGGGGACGGGCAAGCGCACGCTGGCGGTGAGGTTCGGCCCGAAGGTGGCTGCGGTGGTGATGTGGCTGGAGATCAAGGTGGCGGTGTTTGCGGGTTTGGGCTGGCTGGCTTTCGGGCAGCTGCCGCTGGTGTTGGCGGGGGCGCCGGTGCTGCTGATCGGCGGGCGGGTGTTGTGGGGGGTGATGACGATGGCGCCGGGGCCGGGTTTCAACCGGTTGCTGGCGATGGGCGGGGTGCAGTTGGTGATGTTCGCCGCGGTGTTTCATCTGGCCGCGGCGGTTGGTTGAGTTCTGATGATTTGGAGTGATGATGCTGATGATGGATGAACAAACGAGAAAGCCGCTGGTGGCGAGATACCAACTGCGGGCGAAGGGTTTCCTGAATTCGATTTCCAACCGGAGGGTGTTTGACGGGGCGTTGATTCAGGTGGGTGGAGGGTACGGGTGCATTCATCCGTGGCCGGAGCTTGGCGATCCGCCGCTGGAGAAGTGTCTGGAGGATCTGGCGGGGCCGCGGATGCGGCAGATCGTGAGGCGTGCGCTGCGCTGTGCGGAGATGGACGCGGCGGCGCGTGAGAATGAGGAGTCGCTGTTCGAGGAGATGGAGGTGCCGTTGAGTCATGCGACGTTGGTGGAGGGCACTGCGAGCGAGGTCGAGCGTGCGGTGGAGGCGGGATTCGAGGTGGTGAAGTTGAAGCTGGGCCGGGATGTGGCGAAGGAGGCGGGGTTTCTGATGGAGATGGCGGCGGCGTGGCCGAAACTGCGCTGGCGGCTGGACTTCAATGAGGCGCCGGATCCGGGGGAGGCGGGGCGTTTTCTCGCCGGGTTGTCTCCGGTGTTGCGGATGGCGGTGGATTTCGTGGAGGACCCGTGTCCGTATTCGGAGGGTGTCTGGAGTGCGCTTTTCAAGCAGCACCGGGTGAAGCTGGCGGTGGATCGGGAGGCGGGTCCGGATTCGCCGGGGGCGCAGGTGCTGGTGGTGAAGCCGGCGGTCGACGAGCCGTTTCCGCTGGCGGAGGGGGCGCTGCGCAACATGCAGAGGGTGGTGCTGACGAGTTACATGGATCACCCGCTGGGGCAGGCGTTTGCGGCGTGGGAGGCGGCGCGGCTGGAGGTGCAGTTTCCGGGGTTGGCGGGGGTGTGCGGGCTGCAGACGCACCATCTGTTCGAGGCGGACGGGTTTTCCGAACAACTGGGGCCGTGGTCGCCGTCGTTCACGGTGCCGGCGGGGACGGGGTTGGGGTTTGACGATGAGTTGGAGGCGTTGCCATGGACGCGGCTTTACTGACCAGCGAGCGGTTCTGGCGGGGTGTGCGGCCGGTGGCGGCGGGTGGCGGGATGCCGGATCTCGCGGGCCTGGAGGGGCTGGAGGGGCTGGACGGGCTGGACGGGCAGGTGTTGTTCCGGAGTTCGGGCACGACGGGTGAGCCGAAGTGGGTGGCGTTGTCGAAGGATGCGCTGCAGGTGTCCGCGGCGGCGGTGAACGCGCATTTGGAGGTGGGGAGGGATTCGGTGTGGGGGCTCTGCCTGCCGGTGCATCACGTGGGCGGCTTCGGGGTGGGGGCGCGGGCGTGGCAGGCGGGGTGCGGGTTTGCGGTCTATCCGGGGAAATGGGATGCGGGCGAGTGGGGGGAATGGATGGCTGCGGCGCGGGTGACGCATTCCTCGCTGGTGCCGACGCAGGTGCATGATGTGGTCCGGTCCGGGGTGCGGGCGCCGGGGACGGTGCGTGCGATTGTGGTGGGCGGCGGCAGGCTGGAGGAATGGCTGGGGAATGAGGCGAGGGCGCTCGGGTGGCCGGTGCTGGCGAGCTATGGCATGACTGAGGCGGGATCGCAGATTGCGACGCAGGGCTTGGACGCGCTGGAGGCTGCGTATTGTGCGGCGCCGATTCCGGTGTTGCCGGTTTGGGAGGTGCGGGCGGGTGCTTGTCTGGAGATCTCGGGTGGTGCGTTGTTTTCCGGCTATGTGGTGAGGGAGCGCGGGGAGTGGGTGTTTGCGAAGCGGGCCGGTGATTGGTTTGTGACTGCGGACCGGGTGGAGGTGTCGGGCGCGGGGCTGAGTCCGCTGGGGAGGGCGGATGGGGTGGTGAAGGTGCTGGGTGAGCTGGTGGATCCGGAGGGGATCGAGCGTGAGCTGCTGGAACTGGCGGGCGGGCGGTTGACGCCGGGGGGCTGTGTGGTGGTCGCGGTGGATGACGAGCGCGCGGGGAAGCGGTTGGTGCCGGTGTTTGAGGGCGGGATGGTGGGAATGGACGAGGTTCTGGCGCGCTACCAGAAGTCGGCGCCGGGTTTCCGGCGGTTGGCGGATCCGGTGGTGGTGGACGTGTTTCCGAGATCGCCGCTGGGGAAGGTGCGGCGTTCCGAGTTGGCCCGGATGCTGGGGTGAGGGGGGGCTGCCGGGCGGTGGGTGTTCAGAGTGCGCCGCGTTTGGCTCGGCGGAGTTGGATTTCGTAGCGTTTTTCGAGTTTTTCGGCGCGTTTCGGGTCACCGGCGGTGCGGTAGTATTGGCAGATCATTTTGTAGATGGATGCTTCCGTTTTGGCGGTGAACCATTCCTTGGATCCGGTTTCGAGGACGCGGTTGAAGGTGAGTTCGATGTCGCGGACGACCTTGCGGCCGAGTTCGGGGTCGTTCTGGAAGTAGGAGAAGTAGTCCTTTGCCATGGTTTTGAATCCGGTGACGCTGCCGCCGTAGTCGCGCAGGGCTTTGTCGTAGAGGCGCATGATTTCCTTTTTGGCGTCGGGTCCGCCGCGCATGAGGAGGAGTTCGGCCTCGCGTTTGAGGGAGGATGCGACGAGGTCGGATTGTTCGCCGGCGTCGCGTTCGATGCGGCGGCGTTCGCGGTTGAGGATGAGTCGGGCTTCGTTTTCGTCGCAGTAGGGGAAGATGTGTTTGAGTTCGGCCTGTCCGGCGAGGCTGGCCATGCGCGGGTTGTCGCGGAACTCGAGGCGCATTGATTTGGCGAAGTCCTGCCATTGTTCGAGGTTGTCGGGTTTGGGCGGGGTGCCAGTGAGTTTGGTTTGCTCTTCCATGAGGTCGTAGAGGGCGTTCCAGACTTCGGGGAACGAGCTGCCGGTTTGGCGGGCGATGCGGATGGCTTCGGCTTGGTTTTCGGTGTCGTAGGAGGCCTTGAAGAAGCTTGCGAGCCAGAGGTGGCGCCAGATGCCGAGGGTGGCGACCGGGCTTTGGTGGAGGCGGTCGTTCCAGAGGAGGATTTCCTGTTCGGTGATTTTCCGGTTGGTCTGGGGGTTGTGGGTTTGTCCTTTGGAGACGCCGCTGATGCGTCCGATGCTGGTGTTCCATTCGCGGTCGCTGATTTTGACGCCGGCCCAGGCATGGCCGCCGCGGTTGGTTTCCCCGGCGATGGTCATGGCGGGGATGCCCTGGGCGCGTGCGGTGTTGACGCAGTAGTAGGATTGGTCGCCGCAGATGCCGCCTTCCTTGAGGATTTCGGCAAATGAATATTCCTCGTATGGGTTGAGGTTTTCGACGGCGCGTTCCATGAGGTAGGTGATTTTCGAGTAGGCGTTTCCCCAGTTTTTCCGGTGGTAGTGGACGTTGCTGATGGCCCATTCCATTTCCGAGGTGGTGATGGGTGCGCAGACCGTCCAGATGAGGTCGCGGGCGGTCATGCGGTGGATGGGAGCGGCGAGTTTGCCGGCGTCGTTTTTCGCGACGTACCACTGGAAGCGTTTGAGGGGGTTGACGGTTCGTTCCTTGCTGCCGACGGGGTGGGGGATGGAGACGGGTTGGTCGAAGACGACGGCGCAGGCGAGCGCGAGCGGGTAGTATTTGCGGAAGTCGTCGGGGGTCATGCTCCACGCCTGGATGAGGAATTTGAGGACATCGGATCCGTCGTCCGCGGGTTTGAAGGTGAGGAGGAATTCTTCCATGGCGGGGCTGTCGTTGAGCAGCCAGACGAGGAATTCGGCGGAGTAGGAGTCGACGACGTGTTCGGTGATTTGATGTTGCTTGAAGCAGCCGAGGACGTGCCACCTGAGGAGTGCCTGATAGAGGACGGGTTCCTGCCAGACCTGGTCGAATTTGTTGAGGCCGCGGCCGTTGGAGGTGTTTGCCAGTGCGGGTCCGATCGATTGTTGGAGCAGGCCGCGGTAGTCGTTCCACTTGCGGCTGCTGATGGCTCTTGCGAGCATTTCGCGGTCCCGGGTGAGGTTGGTTTCCCGGAGGGCTTCGAATCCGGTGAGGATGAGGTCGGATTCGTCGCCGAAGGGTGAGTCTTCGAACGAGGTTTCGGTTTCGGCGGTTTCGACTCTGGTTTCGGCGGTGGCTGGGGAGGGAGCCGTGTCTGGGGTGGTGGTGGCGGGGGTGGAGTTGCCGGCGATCCGGGTGGTTTCCGGTTGGTCGGATGTGGCGGGAGCGGGAGGTGTCTGGGGTTTGGGCGGTTGAGGCGTGGCGGGGATTTGTGGGGTTTCGGCGGATTCCCCGGTTTGTGCGGTTTGCTGTGGCGGGGTGGCGGCGGGTTTGGGTTTGGTGAACTCAAGTCCGGCGAAGATGCCGATGATGGCCAGTCCGCAGATCAGGGTGGCGGCGACCATGGTGGATTGGTTGTTGCGCTTTGCCGCCTGTTTGCGCTCGGTGGCGGCGGCTTTGCGGCGCGCGGCGGCGATCGGGTCCTTGTCGGAGCTGGTTTGCAGGGCGACTTTGGGCTGGTGTTTCGGTTGCATGGGGAGAGCTGAAGATGGCGGTCGGGAACTTGATTACTGGCATGGGGATGTTGGCATTTCACGTGATGTGAATCAAACTGGAGTTTGGTGGTTCTCTGGTATTGAGCTTCGGCCGTGCTGTGTTTGAATTCCGCACCGGCCGGCAGTGGCCGCCGGGCAACAAAGAACAGACCCATGGGAAGAGCTTTTGAATGCCGTCGTCGTGCGAAGGAGTCGCGTTGGGCCGAGATGTCCAAGGTGTTTCCGAAACTTGCGAAATCGATCACACTGGCCGCGAAGGATGGCGGGCCGGATCCGGAGACCAACGCGCGTTTGCGGGTGGCGATCGCGAATGCGAAGGCGAAGAATTTGTCGCGCGACAACATTGATGCGGCGATCAAGCGTGCTTCCGGAACGGATGCGGCGTCGATCACCGAAATCACCTACGAGGGCAAGGGGCCGCACGGGTCGTTGTTTTTCATCGAGGTGGCGACGGACAACACCAACCGGTCGGTGGGGAACATCAAAACGATTTTCAACAAGAACAACGGGCAGATGGTGAACAGCGGTCAGCTGGATTTCATGTTTTCCCGGAAGTCGGTGATTGAGTTTGCGGTGCCGGAGGGCAAGGAGCTGGATGAGATCGAGCTGGAGCTGATTGATTACGGGCTGGAGGAGCTGGTGGTGGACGAGGACCAGGTGACGGCGATCGGCGACTACACGGCGTTTGCGGAGCTGTGCAAAGGGGTGGAGGCGCTCGGGATCGAGGCGACGAAGTCCGGGTTGCAGCGGCTGCCGAATCAGCCGGTGGAGTTGACCGAGGAGCAGATCGAGGAGGTGGAGGTCATCGTGGACAAGCTGGAGGACGATGACGACGTGCAGGAAGTCTACACGAACCTGGCGTAGTCGGTCATTCGCGGAGGTCGAGCGGGTCCGGGCAGTGTTGCCGGAGGCGGCACCGGGTGCAGTGGTCGCCGAGGTAGAGGGTGTCGACCCAGTGGGTTAGTTTGTCGAGGTCGGCGGGTTCATCGGTGATGAATCCGGCTTCGAAATTCCGTTTGTCCGGGTGTTTGGCGCCCATGCCGGCGCCGGTGAGGTTGGGTGATCCGACGAAGGCGGTTGTGCCATCGGAGATGACGGCCTTGGTGTGGACGCGCGGGCAGAGGATGCGCTCGAAGAGGTCGGAGTGGATGAGCGCGGGGTGTTTGTCAAAGTCGAGGCGGAAGCGGGGTCCGGGTTCCTTGGCGTGGATGAGGCGGACGGCGATGCCGTTTTCCACCATGCCGGCGAGTTGGGAGATGAACGGGATGGAGCGCCGGCCGCGGGGGATGTGGAGGTCCTTGATGTCTGCGGTGATGATCCAGAGGAAGCGTGAGGTTTGCGCGACGAGGTCGATGAGGACGCGCTGGTGGATTTCCTCGTTTAGCAGGAGTTCGCGCACGGACCGGAGGGGTGGGGCGTGAGGGGTGGGATGTGGTGTCTGTCAGACGGCGACGACCGCCTTGATGTGGGGGTGGGGGTCGTAGTCCTCGAGGCGGATGTCATCGAAGGCGAATTGGTCGAGTTCGGTGATTTCCGGGTTGAGCCGGAGTTTTGGCAGCGGGCGGGGTTCGCGTGAGAGTTGGAGTTTCGCCTGTTCGAGGTGGTTCGAGTAGATGTGGACGTCGCCGAAGGTGTGGACGAAGTCGCGGGCTTCGTAGCCGCAGACCTGGGCGACCATGAGGGTGAGCAGGGCGTAGGATGCGATGTTGAAGGGGACGCCGAGGAAGAGGTCGGCGCTGCGTTGATAGAGCTGGCAGGACAGGCCGGGGCGGCTGTCGGGACTGGTGGGTTGGTGGACGTAGAACTGGAAGATGATGTGGCAGGGCGGGAGGGCCATGCGGTTGATGTCGCCGACGTTCCATGCGGAGACGATGTGGCGGCGGGAGTGGGGGTTTCCGGTGAGTTGGTCGAGCAGGAGGCGGATTTGGTCGATGTGGCGGCCGTCGGGGGTGGGCCAGCTGCGCCATTGTTTGCCGTAGATGGGACCGAGTTCGCCGTCCTTGTCGGCCCATTCGTCCCAGATGGTGACGCCGTTTTTGCGGAGGTATGCGGTATTGGTTTCGCCTTTGATGAACCAGAGGAGTTCGTGGATGATCGAGCGGAGGTGGAGTTTTTTGGTGGTGAGGCAGGGGAATCCCTCGCGCAGGTCGTAGCGGGTCTGGCGGCCGAAGAGCGAGATGGTTCCGGTGCCCGTGCGGTCCGACCGTCGTTCGCCGTTTTCGAGCACGTCGCGCATCAGGTCGAGGTAGGTTTTCATAACGGGAAGGAAGCCATGGTCGCGGGTGGCGGGGCAAGGAGATTCATGGTCGCGGGTGGCGGGGCAGGGAGATTTGCGGTCGCGGGCATGAGGAAGTGCGGTGGCGAGGGGGAGTTGCGGTGGCGGGGAGGCGGCAGCTTGACGGAGGCAGCTGTGCGGCGTAGTGTTTGGATTCTCGAAACAACACTAAAATTATGGAAGTACAAGGAACGGTAAGGGATATATTGAAAAGCAAAGGCAGTGAGGTGTGGACCACGACAGCGGATGCCACGGTTTATGAGGCGATCGGGCTGATGGGGGAAAAGAACGTGGGTGCGCTGGTGGTGGTGGAGAAGGATGTGGTGGTGGGGGTGCTTTCCGAGCGCGATTACAGCCGCAAGATTGTGCTTGAGGGGCGGACGTCGCGGGACACCAAGGTGGGCGAGATCCTCAACAAGGCGGTGCGGACGGTGCGTTTGGGTGATTGTATTTCGGTTTGCATGGAGGTGATGACGGCGGATCGCGTGCGGCATTTGCCGGTGATCGAGGATGGCCGGCTGGTGGGGTTGATTTCGATGGGTGATTTGGTGCGCTGGGCGATGGACAGCCAGGAGGATACGATCAAACAGCTGCACGGCTACATTGCCGGCGAGTATCCCGGTTAGGAGCGGGCGGGGTGGACTCCCGAGGAGGGGTGGATTTGAGATCGAGGGCTCTTTCGAGGAGGGGCAGTCCCCGGGTGACTTGTTTCATCCGGATGAGGGGCTGCCAGAGCCATTCGCATTTCTTCCATGCGATGGCGTAGGCGAGGTGGCGGATGGTGTCCGGGGTGGATTTGCCACGGGTGGCTGCGAGGATATTGGTGATCGAGTAGAACCGGCGGTAGGCGTCCTGATAGCCGGTTTCGAGTTGGTGGGGGGGCATGCGGGCGGGTTGGAAGACGGCGTGACGGGTGTCGTAGAGGTCCCATTCGTCGTGGAGCAGGCGGCGGGATTGTTGCATGCGTTGATAGAGGCCGGTTCCGGGGTAGGGGGTCATGACGTGGAAGGTGGCGGTTTCGATGCCGCGGTCGACGGCCCAGTCGGTGGTGCGGGTGAAGACGTCCGGGGTGTCGCCGTCCATGCCGAAGACGAAGGAGCCGTTGACCATGAGGCCGTTTTCGCGGGCGCGGCGGATGGCGGTGTGGTAGTTGCGGCCGAGGTTGTGGGTTTTCCCGTGGTGGCGCAGGTTGTCGGGGTTGAGGTTTTCGAATCCGACGAAGACGGCGCGCATGCCGGCGGCGGCGGCTTGTTCGAGCAGGCCGGGTTTGACGAGTGAGTTGACGGTGGCGGCGCCCTGGAAGACGCGGTTCATGCCTTTCATGCCGTCGAAGAGAGCGGCGGCGAAGCGGGGGTTGCCGAAGAGGTGGTCGTCGAGGAAGTAGACGTGTTTGCCGGGGAAAGTTTGGATTTCCGCGAGGGCTTCATCGACTTTGCGGACGTAGAATCCGGTGCCTTTTCCGAAGAAGGCGTCCTTGTAGCAGAAGTCGCAGTGGTGGGGGCAGCCACGGGTGACGGAGATTGAGTTGGGGACGAGGTAGAGGTGGCGCTTGATGAGGTCGCGGCGGATGGGTGGGAGTTGGTGGAGGTGGCGGTGGAGGGGGGCGTGGTAGCGGGGTTTGGGGCGGCGGTTTTTGAAGTCCGCGAGGAATTCGGGAAAGGTGTCCTCGCCGGGGCCGAGGAAGATGGTGTCGGCGTGGGCGGCGGCTTCGTCGGGAAGCGAGGTGACGTGGAGGCCGCCGAGGCAGACGTGTGCGCCGCGTTTGCGGTAGTGGTCGGCGTAGCGGTAGGCGCGGGAGGCGTTGGTGATGTAGACCTGGATGATGACGAGGTCGGGGGTGTCGTCGAGGTCGAGGGGTTCGACGTGTTCGTCCTGGAGGTCGACATCGGCGTTGTCCGGGAGGTAGGCGGCGAGGGTGGCGAGGCCGAGCGGGGGGAAGAGCGAGTATTTGATGGGGCGGAAGAGCGGGCTTTTGGCTTCCGTGAGTGCGGGGAGGAGCAATTTCACATTCATCTGGGGGGCACGGTGGAGGTGCCGGGTGAAGTGCGGATGAAGTCCTCGTGAAAACCGCGCGTGAAATGCGGGGGCGTGTCGCTGGCGAGCTGGTGTTCCGGACGGGGTTTCGGGGCGGGGTAACCCCGAGGTAATGCAGATGGGGTTCCAGATTCGAAGGAAATCCGGAATTTCTTCATTCTGTTATTGACTTTATTTGGTGTTAGGTGTTTTTGATATAGGTGTATGAAAAAATACATGCTCCCAATGTTGTTGTGCGCCTCGCCATTGTTTGCTGGTGAAACCGCCCCGATGATGGCTCCGGCTCCCTCCCCCGTCTGTGACTGCCCTCAAGGCTTCACCCTGGGACTGGAAATCCTCGCACTCAAACCCTATCAATCCGAAGGTGAATACGGTGATGATGGGGATTATGATGCCGGATTCCGCGGTTCCATCGGATATGAGTTTGGCGATTGCCTATTCATCAAGGCGACGGGGTTCGGCTACAGTACCGACCTGGACGACGATGACAGTAGCTATGATATTGATCTGGACATGGGATATGTCGATTTGGTTGTCGGTCAGCACTTCAACCAATGCGATTCCCTGACGCTTTCCCCCTTTGTGGGTCTGCGCTGGGCGATGCTCGACGAAGGATGGGACGACGGTTATTACACGTATGACAGCTCCTTTGACGGGATTGGTATCGTTCTGGGAATCGACGCCACCCGGACCTTGGGGAGCAATCTTTCGCTCTATGCAACCGCCAAGCAGTCGATCGTCTTCGGGACGACTGACTACGAGTGGGGATACAAGGGAGACAACTACAAGGATGACGATTACAGCAGCGATAACGTGGTGTTCATCAGCGAGCTGGGTCTCGGATTGCAGTATGACTTCATGTTCAGCAACGTTGCCGGCAACGTGCGTCTTGGTGCCGAAGGCCAGTGGTGGTCGGGTGCCAGCGATGAAGACAGCGAGGATACCGGTCTTGCCGGATTCGTGCTCGGTGCGAATTTCCGTTTCTGAGCTCCGCTCTCACAAATTTGCAACAAGCTGCTTGCAAGCCTCCCTGGGATTTTTCCGGGGGGGCGTTTTTTGCGGGTGGCGGTGGGATGCGGGTGGCTGGATGAGGGGCGCTGAATCCGCCGCCGTGGCCGCCGGTGGATCGATGGTTTTCGACGTGCGGGAGGGGGGACGTCGGTCGTTGCTTTGCGGGGCCCGGGTCAGACGTTGAAGCGGAACTCGATGACGTCGCCGTCCTTGACGGTGTAGTCCTTGCCTTCGATGCGGAGTTTTCCTGCTTCCTTGGCGGCGTTTTTGGAGCCGAGTGCGACGAGGTCGTCGAAGTGGGCGACTTCCGCGGCGATGAAGCCGCGTTCGAAATCGGTGTGGATGACGCCGGCGGCGGCGGGGGCCTTGTCGCCCTCGGTGATGGTCCAGGCGCGGGTTTCCTGGACGCCGGTGGTGAGGTAGGTGCGGAGGCCGAGGAGGTGATAGACGGCTTTGATGAGTGAGGAGACGCCGGAGTCGGTGACGCCCATGTCAGAGAGGAATTCGGCGGCTTCCTCCGCGGAGAGTTCGGAGAGTTCTTCTTCGATGCGGGCGGAGATGACGATGGCTTCGGATCCGCTGTGTTCGGCGGCGTATGCGCGGACTTTGGCGACTTGTTCGTGGGTGTCCGGGTTTTCCTTGGCGCCAGCGAGTTCGTCTTCGGAGACGTTGCAGGCGTAGATGGTGCGCTTGGAGGAGAGCAGGAAGAAATTGCGGACGATGGCTTGGTCGTCGTCGGAGAGGTTGAATGTGAGGGCGGGTTTTCCCTGGTTGAGGTGGGGGAGGATCTGGTCGATGAGTTCGAGTTCCTTTTTGGACTCCTTGTCGCCGCCTTTGGCTTTCTTTTCGCGGGACGAGCGGCGTTTTTCGAGGGCGGCGATGTCTGCGAGTATGAGTTCGGAGTTGATGATTTCGATATCGCGGACGGGGTCGACGGATCCGAGTTCGTGGATGATGTCGTCGTTTTCGAAGCAGCGGACGACCTGGACGATGGCGTCGGTTTCGCGGATATTGGCGAGGAACTGGTTGCCGAGGCCGGCGCCTTCGGAGGCGCCCTTGACGAGGCCGGCGATGTCGACGAATTCGATGGCGGTGGGCACGAGTTTCTTGGATCCGGAGATCTTCGAGAGCACGGCGAGTCGTTCGTCCGGCACGTTGACGATCCCGACGTTGGGGTCGATGGTACAGAACGGATAGTTCGCCGCTTCCGCCTTACGAGTGCGGGTAACGGCGTTGAAGAGGGTCGATTTTCCGACGTTTGGCAGTCCTACGATTCCGGCCTTGAGCATGGCGGCGGGAGAGTGGGGGAGGCGGGGCGGGGAAAACGAGGAAAATCTTCGGTCAATTGGAGGTGGTGGTTCTTTCTCCGGGAACGCGCGATGGGGGATTGCGTTTCAGCGGGCTCTCGGTCACGATTGATTTTCAACCCCGGAGACTTGATTTGGAATGACGGCCTATTTGTTCAGCTGTGTGAATGCAACTTGCGCGATCCCCGAAGCGTATCGGGAGATTTTTCGTGGAGCGGAGGATGTGGTTCAATCCCGGGAGGGATGGGAGCCGGGGTCGCTGAATCTGGGGCAGGCGTTTGCGATGAAGTACCGGACGCCGCTGGTGCACGGGGACGTGACGCGGTTGTTGATCGACTTCGAGCAGGATGGTGACGCGCGCTGGAGCAAGTTTGCGATGAAGCTGCCGGAGGGGACGCGGGTGAAGATTGTGGACCGGCATGAGAAGCCGTTCCGGGTGCAGTTGATGCAGCGGATCGTGGGCGACTTGAAGCGCAACGAGCGGGTGTTGCATTTGATGATTCACACGGATCCGGAGACCGAGGGGAGGGTGACGCTGGACACGCCGGCGGATGCGCCGCTGGCGGAGAAGATCGGTGCCGAGTGGTGTTTGAAGCTGCGGAACCGGGAGGTGGACGCGAGGCATTTCCGCAACGTGGCGTTGAGTCCTCTGGCGGAGGGGTTGGCGAGGCGATTTCCGGCCGACCGTTATGCGCAGGTGCGGCTACTGGTCTCCCAGGGGTTCTTTCTGGAGGGGCGGCCGTGGAAGTGGGAGAAGCTGAAGAAGATCCTGCTGGAAACGTTGAAGGAGACGGACGCCGCGGGGTGAGGGTCAGCGGCCGAGGATGCCGCGTGACTGGTCGACGGAGAGCGAGCGTTGCTGGCGCCAATCGACGACATTGGGTTGTTTGAAGACGTCCCTGCGGTATTCGATTTCGGCGTTATCGTTTTTCTGGAAGGATGAGGTGCGGGATTCGTTGGCGGCGCCGGTGCGGTAGCCGGAGGTGGTGTAGTTGCCGCCGCTGAGGGGGTTACCGGCGCCTTCCAGTGCCCGTTTGCCGGTGTCTTTCGTCGATTTCTGGTAGTTTGAGGCGTCGGTGTTTCCCTGGTATTGGGCTGTTTTGTAGTCTTTGTTTCCCCACCACGAGCGTTTGTTGAATTCGCCGGTTCGGTATTCGTTTTTCTGGACGGTCGAGGTGGCGTATGGGGACTGGCCCATGAGTTCGAACGAGCTGCGTTTGTCGTTTCTGGGGCTCCAGTTGCCGTCGGCGTCCTGGGTGTAGCCGTTGCTTTCATCCAGCCGTTGGCTGAGGGGTTTGAATCCTCCGGTTGCGGGTGTTTCCGGCTCTTCGTTTCCGCCGCAGGATGCGAGGGCGAGTGCGAGGAGGCAGGGGATGGAGTGGCGGATGGAGATCATGGGTTTCCGGGTTTGGCCGGGGGGAGTTGGTCTTCGAGGTCGGGGTTGGGGAGGGCGCCGCGCTCGAGGGCCTGATCGTAGTAGTCGCGGGCCTCGTCGAGGCGTCCGTCGCGGAAGTAGATGAGGGCGAGGTTGTAGTAGGGTTCGCTGGGGACGGGGTCGGCGGTGATGGCGCCTTTGAAGTGGGATTCGGCTTCGCCGGTGCGGCCGGTGCGGTAGCAGATTGTGGCGAGCAGGATGTGGCTTTTGGCGTCGGTGGGGGCGAGTTCGACGGCGCGGCGGAGGGAGGTTTCCGCGGATGGGAGGTCGCCGAGGCGCATGAATGAGAAGCCGAGCATGCGGTAGGCGTAGGGGTTGGTGGAGTCGAGTTCGACGGCGCGGCGGAAGGTGTCGATGGCGGCGGATGGTTCGTCGAGTTTGAGGTGGACGACGCCGAGGCGGCAGAGTGACGGGGTGTGGCCGGGGTGTTGCTCGAGGATCATTTCGTAGAGCTCGCGGGTGGGGAGCATGCGGCCGGAGAGGAAGGATTTCCGGGCGGTGCGTTCGAAGACGGAGATGTCGCGGTTGAGTTCGGCGGTGGCGCGGCCGACGGTGGTGCGGTCACGGGCGAAGGGTGAGACGAATTCGCCGTCGACCTGGCGGTCGGCGATGAGTTTTTGTTCTTCCGGGGTGAGGGCGATTTCCTGGGCGTCGAAGAACTCGATGGCTTTGGCGAGGCGGGGGTCTTGTGTTCCGAGTTCCTTGGCGGCATCGACGAGGAGGTCGCGCGCCTGGCGGCGGCGTTCCTGGACGCGGAGTTGGCGTTTGATGATGTCGCGGAGGACGGCGACTTCGGCGGGGTCGGCGGATGCCTGGCCGGATGCGAGGGCGCGTTCTTCGTTGCGGAGGCGGTTTTCGAGTTCGGTGAGGCGTTGTTTCTGGGCGAGGTTTTCCTGGTGGAGGCGGTTGATCTGGGACTTGGCGATGGCGAGGTCGCGGAGGGCGTCGGTGATGGCGTCCTTGTCGGCATTGGACTCGCGGTTGAGGCGGTCGACTTTTTCGTTGGCCTCGCGGAGGGATTTGGCGAGTGACATGTTTTGGTCGATGAGGTCCTGGATTCGGCCGGCTTCGTTGAGTTTGAGCAGGGCGGACATTTGGTCGCGTTCCTGGAGGAGTGAGTCGCGTTCGTCGCGGAGTTCGGCGAAGGAGGCGCGGCTTTCATCGAGTTCGCGGAGCAGTCCGTTGATACGCTCGTTGGCTTGGGCGAGTTCGGAATTTTTGGCGGTGAGTTGTTTTTCGAGTGCTTCGAGTTGTTTGCGTTGTCCGGCGACGACGGCGTTGGAGATATTGCGTTCGGTTTTCAGGTCGCGGTCGAGGTTGGCCTGTTTCTGGCTCATTTCCGCGAGTTCGGTTTCGAGCAGGTTGATGCGGTTGAGTGCCTGTTGGTGTGCCTGTCTGCTTTGGGTGAGGGCCATGGCCATGGCCTCGCGTTCTTTTTCGAGGCTTTCGATGCGGTTGTTGAGAGTTTGCATCTCTTTTTGCATCGGTGCGGCGGCGAGTTCCGAGCGGAGGGATTTGACGGTGTTTTCGGCGGCGCGGAGGCGTGTTTGGAGTTCGCGGCGGGAGAGGTCGCCGGATGGGCGGTTTGCCTGTGCGGTGAGTTGTTTGAGGCGTTCGACTTCGGCTTCGGCGTCGTTGAGGCGGCGGGTGGCGAGGGGGTCGATTTCGAGGATGCCGGGGGTGAGGGGGATGACGTCGCGGCCGGGGTCGATGGTGCGGCCGGGAGTTTTGACGCCGCCTTCGAGTTCGGCGACGGCGTTGCGGTTTTCCATGGCGGCCTGTTCTGCTTTGGGGCGGACGCGGGCGATGGACTCGATGGTTTTATCGGCCCGGGTGGAGACCATGCCGGGTTTCCATTCCGGGTAGTATTTGCGGACGGTGGAGAACAGTTCGTTTGCGCGCTGGAGTTTTTCGAGCGAGCCGAGGTAGTCGTGTGCGTTTTCGAGTTTTTCCGCGGATCTGGCGGCGAGGTAGCCTTGGAAGTAGACGTCGGAGGGGTCGAAGTTCGCGGATGCGATCGGCGGGCGCGATGGGGATTGCGCGTGAGTCCGGGGCAGGCCGCCGAGGGCCAGCGTGAGGGTGGCGACGGCGATGGCGGAACGCAGTGTTTTCGCAGGGCTGGCCAGCATGGGGACGAGACACTAGGGCGAACGCGGGTGGGGGGCAAGCGGGGATTGCAGGGGGTGGATTGGCTCTGTGGCGGCGGGTTTGCCGGTTCCGGTGGGCTTAGCGCGTGCAGGTTCCGGAGGACACCGTGAGGCGGGAGATGTTTGCGAGCTCCGGGGTGTTTTCCAGCCAGCCGAGGTGGGTGGTGGTGATCCACTTTTGCGAGCCGGGCGGGAGGTGGGACATGAGGGCGTTGCGGCGTGAGGGGTCGAGTTCGCCGAAGATGTCGTCCATGAGGTAGATGGGGGATTTTCCACCGCGTGCGGCGAGGAGGTTTCCCTGGGCGAGTTTCAGGGCGAGGGCGAGGGTGCGTTGCTGTCCCTCGGAGGCGAAGTCTGCGGCGGGCATGCCGTGGATGCGGAGTGAGAGGTCGTCGCGGTGGGGGCCGACGACCGACTGGCGGAGGCGGGTTTCGCGTTCGCGGGCCTGGTGCATTGACTCGCGGAGGTCGGGGCCGGATGCGGGGAGGTATTCGAGGGTGAGTGGTTCGTCGCGGCCGCTGACGGTGCTTTGGGCGGCGGCGGCGAGTGGGGCGAGTTCCGCGACGAGTCGCGAGCGGGTCTGGATGAGTTCGGTGCCGTGTTCGATGAGGATTTCCTCGTAGGAGAGGATTTCCGCGCTGCGGGGCCGGCTTTCCTTGAGCAGGAGGTTTTTGGCGCGCAGGGCGCGGCGGTAGCGGGAGAGCGAGCGCCGGTAGGTGGGTTCGAGTTGGGAGCCGATGAAGTCGAGGTATCGGCGGCGTCCTTCGCCCGGGCCGCGGATGAGGTCGAGGTCCTCGTTGCCCATCCAGACGACGAGGCCGCCGTCGGCGAGGTAGTCCGAGCGGGACGGGAGGTCCTCGCCGTTTGCGGAAAGCGTGAGGCCGTCGTTCGAGTGGCGGAGTTGGCGTTCCGATTGCCACGGGTCTCCGGCGATGCCGAAGCCGGGGTTTCCGAAGCGGGCCATCGGGGCCATGCGGTGGGTGCGCGGAGAATGGAGGCGGATCAGCACGCAGATGGCCTCGAGGATGGAGGTTTTGCCTTGGGCGTTATCGCCGGTGAGGAGGACGCCGGCGTCCGGAGCCTCGATATCGAGCGACTCGAAACAACGGAAATTCATCAGGCGCAAGGAGCGGAGCACGGGGGCAAGCTAAGGCGAGACGAATTCCTCGGGAAGAGGAAAACAGGAGGTCGCAAGAATCCTCGATCGGGAACACGGTGGCGTGGCGGTTGGCGGTTCCGGGGGAGTGGCGCGCTCGGCCTCAGGCGGCGCGGAATACTCTGGGAAAAACGTGAGCAGGTGGACCCGGGTATTTGGTGGAAATGATCGAAAATTTGAAACGAAAGGATGGAACGATTGATTGAAACGAGGTGCGCGACTTGCTTCCCGCAGTATGTGGGAGTGTGTGCTGGTTGGTTTGGTGAACGGGTGATTGAAATTGGCGGGGGGATTGGGTGTTTCCGACGGCAGTCTGAGGTGTTGGTTTAGCGTTGTGAACGGACGCGAACAAAGCGCTTCGGGTGGACGAAATCGGGGTCCGGGTCGCGGGCTTCGAGGAGGAACTGGGTGTTGGTGATGGTGACGCCCGGGTGCCAGTGGAGGAGGTCCGAGCTGAACTCGATGGCGGGTTCGGTATCAGCGGGGGCCGGGGCGCGGGGGATTCTGAGTGTCCAGTAGTTCCACTCTCCGAGGGTTTGATGAAACGGGGTGCGGATGTCGGCAGCGGTGGGGAAGTCCGGTGAGAGGCCGAGCGAGTATTCGACGAGGTCGGGGATTTGGTCGCCATCGCGATCGAGCGTGCAGGCGGTGGCGGGGTCGCCGACGGTGACGGAGACGGTTCCGAGGTTTGATTCGGCGAAGCCATCCGAGGCGGCGAAGGTGAAGCGGTCTGGTCCGGCGAAGCCGCTTTCAGGTTGATAGACGGCGCTGTTTCCCGCCAGGTAAACGGTGCCGTGGAGCGGCTGGCTGATGATGCGCAGGGTGCGCGGGTTTCCATCCGGGTCGCTGGAGGTGAGTGGGGTGCTGGCCTGGGTATTGGCGGGGGTGGCGAGCGTGGTGTTGGTGACGGTTGGCGGTCGGTTGGCGGTGAAGAGGCCGCCGAGGCGGCCGTCGTCTTCGCGTTTGTGGCAGAGGAAGCAGCTGACGTTGGCACCGCGGAAGAGCGAGACCGTGTGGGTTTGTCCGTCGTCGGAGGCGGTGAGGGTTTGGTCCGTGAATGAGCGCGAGAGCACGGTGCCGAGGCGGTCGGCGCCGTGGCATGCGAGGCAGGAGGTGCTTTTTCCGTAGGTTTCGTGGTTGTTGATCCAGGTGTCCAGCGACAATTAGAAATTCCCTCAGCGACAATTAAAACTGACCACCGACGACAATTACTCTCATAGCGGTTTGGGGGTGGATTTGAGAGCGCGG
>JAUTCT010000041.1 GCA_030673875.1 Verrucomicrobiota bacterium JB025
GGTCGTGCCTTCGCTACGGGCTTCTTTCGGCTCACTCACCTCACGGTGGCGACCTTGCCTTTCACTACGGTTGCTGTCACTCAGTCCGTCCAATACGTTTCAATTGTTAAGTTCATGCCCATGCCGGGCACACCAGGGACGCCTCGATGAGGCGTCCGCCGAACCACCAACGCACGTCTCCCAACCCATCCCACCCATCCCCTCTCCGTGCGACCGATCATCTCCCTTCCATCCCGGTAGGGACGCCTCGCTGAGCCGTCCGCCGACCCACTCCAAAGCTCCGTTACAGAAAAAGCACTCCGTTTCAGAAAGAACCCAGATCCCGGAGGGATCACAGCATGTAGCCGGGGGTCGAGCGCAGCGACACCCCCGGATCACATGCCTCGCAACAAATCCGCATCCCGGCAGGGATGCCAGCACGGCACGTCCCCCCCTTCACCTCCATCTCCTCACCACCAGTCGTCTCATGCGTAATCCAACGACCTGGCTTTGACCCGTGGAAGGTCACCGGACAAACAGAACAGGGCCAACGCCGCCGGTTGATGAATACCGATCCCCTGCATCACGGAAACCCCGGCATCGGTCAGTACCTGAACCTCCCGGTCTCCGATCACCGAACTCACCACCGCACCAATGCCGTGCCGGATCAGCACGTCCGGATGGCTTTCTTCACCGGATCGCGGGACCGGCACCACCGGCCGCTTGGTGATCTTTTCCGACCCGGGCACTCCTTCAAACACCGCGAACGCATCCGCCTCCCGGAATCGACGACAGTACGCGCCGTTTTTCATCGGAATCGCAATACGGAGAATCGACGGTGGGGCGGCAACGGGATCAATCACGTGGCGAGCATATGCCCGAAATATTTCCCTGTCAAATCTACCGGAAATCACCGTCATCACGCGCTGCAACGGGCACACCAATCCGCCCGACAGCCCGCTCACCGATCCATCCCATCAGCCCCCCTGCCGCCTCGCGGGGCTCCGCCCCCTTCATTCTCCGGGCGTTCCGGCACCACCCCGCTCCTCCTCAGCAGCGGCAGCCTCGCCCGGCAACTCCGCCGGACCCTCAGGCACCGCAGCCCCGTCGGCGGACCCGCCAACAACCGCCGGCCCCCCACCCACATCGCCCGCCGGCCCGCCACCTTCGTCCGGCCCGGCCTCAAACACCACACCGAGCCAACCCACAAGCGCAACCAACGCAATCACAACAATCACGCGCCATGCCTTACCCGACCAACTGATGTTAGAACCACAGATCACCATCCACAAATACCGGCCGGATCCGCACCGACAAGAACAATCCCCGACCCCGATCACTCACTGCAGGCTGGACACATCCCACACCGCTCTCCATTTTCCCCGGCATGGACAGCAACGCAACCTTCGCCACGCGCGGCGACAAGGCAGCCCTTGAGGAAGGCCTCGAATTCGCCCCGAAGTTCGACTCAGACGGCCTCATCCCGGCACTCGCCATGGATGCCACCACCAAAGAGCCCCTCATGCTCGCCTACATGAACGCCGAATCCCTCAAAATGACCCTCGAAATCGGCGAGGCCGTCTACTACTCGCGCTCACGCCAGGAAATCTGGCACAAGGGCGCCACCTCCGGCCACACCCAGAAAATCCGCGAAATCCGCACCGACTGCGACCAGGACGCCATCATCCTCCTCGTCGACCAAATCGGCGCCGGCGCATGCCACACCGGCCGCAACTCCTGCTTCTACCGCAAGGTGCTCCCCACCGCCAAAGGCGAAACCGCCAAACTCGGCTGGACCGATGGAAAAAAATCCTTTGATCCCAACGAAGTTTACGGAAAAGCGTAATATTCCTGCAATTTCGCAGTTGCAAATCCCCGGAGCATCCGCTAGCTCTCCCGCCCGCGCGGATCGGCACCCCGTCCTTCCGCCATCAAACAAGCACTTTCCGGCAAGGAGCACCCCATGGACATCATCAAGAAAATCGAACAAGAACAGGAAAAGAAAGACGTCACCCCATTCAACGTTGGTGACTCGGTGAAAGTCCATTGCCGCGTGGTCGAAGGTGGCAAGGAACGCATCCAGATTTTTGAAGGCCTCGTCATCGCCAAAGCTGGCAGCGGCGTGAACGCCTCCTTCACCGTGCGCAAGATCTCCTACGGCGAAGGCGTGGAACGCGTGTTCCCCGTCCACAGCCCGCGCATCGCCAAAATCGACGTCACCAACCGTGGCAAAGTCCGCCGCGCCAAGTTGCACTACCTCCGCAACCGCGTCGGCAAACGCGCCCTCCTGGTGAAATCCGTCGCCCGCTGATCCGGCTGACTCATTCCCATCTCAACAACGCCCCGCCCGCTCCGTCGGCCGGGGCGTTTTGCGTGTCAGGCACACCACTCCACCCGCGCTTTCAGCCTTTCAGACACCCGGATTTTCCCCTATCTCACGTTCGTGCGCGTTCCCATCTCCATCGTCATCCCGCTCTGCGCCATCACCGTCGCCGCCACCTGGTGGCACGGCACCAGAAACTACGATTTCCTCACCCCGCCACCGGACGCCAAACTCGCCGCCATCAGGGCCCGCGTCGGAACCACCATCCCCCAGCCGGACCAACCCGCCGATGCCGTCAGCTCGCCGATCATCAGCGCTCGTCCGCTCGAACCCAACCCAGCCACCGGAACCAACGCCACCCAAGGCCCGCCCGACCTCGATGAATACCGCGAATACGCCCAGGAAGGCGCACGCTACTTCATCGACCTCGCCGTGCTCCTCGAGTCCCAAGGCCAGTCCCAACGCGCACTCCTCGCATGGGAACGCGTCCTCGACTCCACCAAACCCACCCCCAACGAGGCACGCGCCGCATTCAAGGCCATCCGCAACCTGAGATCCAGCCTCCCCGAATGGCACTCCTCCCCGTCACGCATCACCCTCCATGCCGGCACCTCCGCAACCACCGCTCAATCCCTCGCCCCGGCCATCGCCGCAATCGCCGGGGAAATCGAAAACGCCGCGGACGGACTGCTCCAGATCACCCCGATGATCAACTCGGGCAGCGGCGCCCCCCCCGCACCCGGCCCCGCACCCGGCCCCGCACCCGTCGCACTCTGGCTCTCCGGCCCGCTCGAAACCTCGGACTCCACCGACGTCTTCTCAATCACCATCGATCCCGCGCAACAAGCCGAAACCTCGATCCGTAAAACCGCCTACCAACTCATCCGCTCCTACCTCAAGCGCTCCACCGACCTCCATCCGCCGATCCCGATCCCCGAAAGCGAAGACGGTAAAAACGCCTTCACCACCCGCGTCACCCGCCTCACATGGCGTGCGTTTGGAAACAGGCTCGACCCCGAAAACGCCCGGAAAAACCAATAATCCACGGTTTTCACCTGTTGCATTCCTCCATCCACTGCGTTCATTCCAAGTAACCATGACGTCACCCAGCCTCGCTCTCCTTGCCGCAGCCATCCTCTGCATTCCCGCTGCAGCCGACCAGCGCGCCCCCGTCGAACCCACATCGCTGCCAGCGCCGGACCAACCCGTCGCACCAGTCAAACCGCCCATCGAGAAAATCGACGAAAACCGCTACCGGGTCGGCGACGTCATCGTCAACCAGAAGACCCGTGAGATCGCCGTTCCCTGCCTCGTCAACATGGACGAAGGACTCCTCGAATTCCTCCTCGTCCATGAAAATGGCAAGGTCCACGAATCACTCTTCGTCACCAGCGTCTCGCCCACCAACATCAATCTCGCATTCACCCTGCTGGGCTACAAACCCTCCCGCCACCTCTACCCGATCCAGGACGAAAACTACCGCGTCACCGACTCATTCCCCGACGTCCCCGAGGACGTGAAAGCCGCCGCCCGCATCGCCATCGATGTCGAGTGGATCGACAATGGCAAAACCAAACGCAACCCCGTCAACGACTGGATCCAGCACACCAGAATCGAAAAACCAATGGCTCCCGGCCCGTGGATCTACGGCGGATCGGAATTCTACAACGGCAAATACTCCCCCGAAATGTCAGGCGACATCGTCGCCATCTTCCTCGCCCTCTCCGCTCCCGTCAACTATCCCGGAAAGGACAACCGCGACGACACCGTATGGGTCTGCTTTGCGGATCGAATCCCCCCGACCGGCACCAAGGCCACCGTCATTTTCAAACCTTACAAACCATCCGAGACCAAATGAAACTCCTGATTCCCGCCATCCTCCTCACCGCCACCATCGCCCGCTCCGCACCGGCGAAAGCCGACCAATTCGAGTCCATCAAACAGGAAATCCGCCAGTCCATCGCTCGCGGAAACAAATGGCTCTCAACCAAACAGAATGACGACGGCAGCTGGGACGACGGCCAACTCCCCGCCATCACCGGACTCGTCCTCCACGCCCTCGTGCGCGACCCCAATCTCGACAAATCCAAACCCCTGCCGGCCAAGCTCGAAAAAGGCTACACATGGCTCCTCGCCCAGCAGAAGGACGACGGCGGCATCTACAACCGCGGCCTCTCGGTTTACAACACCGCCGCCTCCATCACCTCACTCATGGCCGCCGGCCGCGAAGACTTCGAACCCGCCGTCGTCAAGGCCCGCAAACACCTCATCGACAACCAGTGGGACCTCGGCCAAACCAAGGAAACCGACAACGCCAACGACGGCGGCATCGGCTACGGGTCCGACAACACCCACACCGACCTCTCCAACACCTACCTCGCACTCGAAGCCCTCGCCGCATCCGAACAGGTCGTCCAGGACGGCAAATACGGCGACCAACCCCAGCTCGACTGGCAGGCGGCCATCACCTTCATCTCCCGCTGCCAGAACCTCGAGGAAACCAACGACCAGGAATTCGCCTCCAACGACGAAAAAAACAAAGGCGGCTTCATCTACTCCCCCTTCGCCTCCAAAGCGGGCGAGGAACAATCCGCCGACGGCCGCACCGCCCTCCGCTCCTACGGATCCATGTCCTACGCCGGCCTGCTCTCCATGGTCTACGCCAAAGTCTCACCCACCGACCCGCGCGTCGTCGCCGTGAAGGAGTGGCTCGCCAATAACTTCACCCTCGCCGAAAACCCGGGCATGGGCGCTCAGGGCCTCTACTACTACTATCAACTCATGGCAAAAGGCCTCACCGCCGCCAACGTCACCGAACTCCAACTCGCCGACGGCAAAAAAATCGACTGGCGCAACCAACTCGCCGACAAAATCCTCGCCACCCAACGCGAAAACGGCTCATGGATCAACGAAAACGGACGCTGGATGGAATCCAACCCCGTGCTCGTCACCTCCTACACCGTGCTCGCCCTCGAACAAATCCTCGCATCCTTCCCCAACTGACCGGGCGCGAGACTCCGGCCCGCGGTCCAGCCACATGCGCCTTCACCTGACCATCCTCCTGACCCTCGCCGCGCCCCTTCTCGCCGGCACCCCCGTCAGCGAAGAGCGCGTCGAACACGCGGGCTCCACCTACCACATCTACCGCACCCGGCCGGACCACGTCCGGCTCGTGTGGAAAGACCGGACCGGAACCCCCTACCGGACCTTCGGAAAAGTCATCGGCTCCCACGGGAAACGCGCTCCCCTGTTCATCATGAACGCCGGCATCTTCGAGCCCGGCGGCATCCCCACCGGCCTCCATATCGAAGACGGCAAAACCCTCCACCCCCTCAACCTCCGGAACGCGCCCGGCAACTTCTTCCTCAAACCCAACGGCGTCTTCTGGATCGACACCACCGCAACGGCATCGGCGTGGACACGGAAGGAAACGTCATCTTCGCCATCACCGGCCGCGGACAAGTCACCAACCTCTGGGACTTCGCCGGCCTCTTCCTCAAGCTCGACTGCCGGGACGCCCTCTTTCTGGACGGCGACATCTCCCAAGCCGTCACAAACCCCGACAAGGACATCCGCTCCAACCGCTTCGCCGCGATATTCGTGATCACCGAATAGCTCCACGGCTCCAGCCCTGCGGCATGGCCGCCGCACCCGTTTTCCATCCGCGCCCAGTCACCAGCTATTCCTCGCCATGACCTCCCACACCGCGCCGCTCACCAACGACCAGGTCGCCACCCTCCGCGCGGTGTTGGAAAACCAGAACTTCGAGTTCCAGCAGAAACCCCACTCCATCTACTCCGCCCGCAAGGGCAAACTCAACGTCACCGTCTATCAGAAGGGCCCCAAAGTTCTCATCCAGGGCAAGGAAACCGAGGACTTCGTCCGCTTCACCCTCGAACCCGAAGTCCTCGGCGAAGCACGCCTCGGCTACGAGGAACTCCACGAACCCGACCGCTTCGAACCCCACTTCGGCATCGATGAATCCGGCAAGGGCGACTACTTCGGCCCCCTCGTCATCGCCGGCGTCTTCACCGATGCCACCATCACCCGCGCCCTCGTCGACGCCGGCGTGATGGACTCCAAGCGCGTCACCAGCTCCGCCCGCATCCGCAAGCTCGCCACCGCCATCCGCGCCATCCCCGGCTGCACCCACGAAGTCCTCTCCATCGGCCCGCAACGCTACAACGAAATGCACGCGTCCTTCGGCAACCTCAACCGCCTGCTCGCATGGGGACACGCACGCGTCATCGAAAAACTCCACGCCCGCCGCCCGGACTGCCCGCGCGCCCTCTCCGACCAGTTCGCCAGACCCGAAATCCTCCAGCGCGCGCTCAAACAGAAAAACCTCTCCATCACCCTCGACCAGCGCACCAAAGGCGAATCCGACACCGCCGTCGCCGCCGCCTCCATCCTCGCCCGCGAACGCTTCGTCGACTGGATCGAAAAAACCTCCAGTGCCGGAGGAATCGACCTCCCGCTCGGTGCCTCGGACGCCGTCATCGCAGCCGCCCGAACCCTCATTTCCAAACACGGCAGGCAATCCCTGCCCAAAATCGCCAAACTGCATTTCAAGACCACCACAAAGGTTCTGGACGAAATTGACGAAAATTGCTGAAAATACCTGTCAGTTAGCTACGTAATCCGTTGTGACTCAGATGTTTTTTGGGAAATAATCTACCGCCATCCGGAAGTCTCCCAACGTCTTCAGCAATAAACGCAAAGCCCCCATTTCACCCATGGCCACCATCACCAAACGAGAACTCGCCATCCGGATCACCGATCAGCTCGGCAGCAAAGGCCTCGAACTCACCCAGCAGGAAGTCCTCGAAGTCGTCCAAACCCTCATCGAGGAAATCACCGAATCCCTCGCTCAGGGTGACACCGTCGTCATGCGCAACTTCGGCGCCTTCGAAGTCCGCGAAATGAAAGCCAAAATCGGCCGCAACCCCAAGGACCCCACCAAGGACGTCCCCATCCCCGCACGCGCCGCCGTGAAATTCAAACCCGGCAAGGAAATGAAGGAAAAGGTCGCAACTACGCTGCAAATCATCCGTGAGCGCTCCAACTGATTCAAAACCACTCCGGCCGGCATGGCTGCTGTTGCTCGCCGCCTGCATCACCCTCCCATTCCTCGCATCCTGCGCCTCCCGCCCCGGCGGCTACAAAGGATACCAAACCCGGTCCTACACCGTCCGCGGCCAGACCTATCACCCGATGGGCGTCCAGCAGGCACTCAACTTCCGGGAATCCGGCGTCTGCTCGTGGTACAACGAATCCAAATTCTTCGGCCTCAGGCGCGGCAATACCTCGCTCGGTGAGAAAGTCATGCCATGGCACCTCACCGGCGCCCACAAAACCCTCCCGCTCCCCGCCCTCGTCAAGGTCACCAACCTCGAAAACGGCAAATCCACCAAAATCCGCATCAACGACCGCGGACCGTTCATCGCCGGTCGACACCTCGACGTCACCCCGCGCGTCGCCAAAAAACTCGGATTCTACAAACAGGGACTCACCCGAACCAAAATCGAAGTCCTCTCGGTCGGCGACGGCCGCTACAAACGGAAAAAACGCGGCTGGTTCTTCTTCTAAGCCAATCCCCCCGCTCCCGCCCAAAGCCCGCCACAAAACCCATTCGCCAGAGCCATCCAAGGTAGCGCACTCTCGATGAGAGCGCACCCCAAAGCCTATCCGCCAAAGCCCAGCCGATCTCGAGTCTTGAATCTTGACTCTTGATTCCCGGCCTCTTGAATCTCGCCCCTCCGCCTCGGACATGCGCTACCACTCCACCAACAACCCAAACCACCGCGTCGACCTCAAGGAAGCCATCATCCGCTCCCTGCCACCCGACAACGGCCTCTACATGCCCGACACCCTGCCCACCCTCGGCAGCGACTTCTGGTCATCGTTCCGCACCCTCGATTTCCACGAAATCGGCATGGCCGTCGCCTCCGCATTCTTCGGCGAAGACGTCCCCTCACCCGCCCTGCGCGACATCGTCACCGGCACCCTCGAGTTCGACGCCCCCGTCCACTCGCTCGCCCCGGACGACCACATCCTCGAGCTCTTCCACGGCCCCACCCTCGCCTTCAAGGACTTCGGCGCCCGCTTCATGGCCCGCCTCATGGCATGGCTCACCCGCCATGACGACCACCTCCTCACCGTGCTCGTCGCCACCTCCGGTGACACCGGCGGTGCCGTGGCCTCCGCGTTCCACAACGTCCCCGGCACCCGCGTCGTCATCCTCTACCCGCAAGGCAAAGTCTCCGGACTCCAGGAAAAACAACTCACCGCACTCGGCGGAAACATCACCGCACTCGAAATCGACGGCTCATTCGACGACTGCCAGGCGCTGGTCAAATCCGCCTTCCTCGACCGCGAACTCTCGGAGCAATACAACCTCACCTCCGCCAACTCCATCAACCTCTCGCGCCTCGTCCCCCAGAGCTTCTACTACATCCACGCCGCCCGCCAACTCGACGAAGGCACCAAACCCGTCTTCGTCATCCCCTCCGGAAACTTCGGCAACCTCACCGCCGGCCTGCTCGCCATGAAACTCGGCCTCCCGGTCGAACACTTCGTCGCCGCCACCAACCGCAACGACGTCGTCCCCGAATACCTCCAGACCGGCGACTACCAACCACGCCCCAGCCAACCCACCATCTCCAACGCCATGGACGTCGGCGCACCATCCAACTTCGTCCGCATGCAGGCCATCTTCGGAAACTCATGGGAAACCATGAAATCCCACATCTCCGGCAGCTCATACTCCGACGACGAAACCCGCGCCGCCATCCGCGAGATCAATGCCCGCTTCGGCTATCAAATCGACCCCCACGGCGCCGTCGGCTGGCTCGCCGCACGCGACTTCCGCGCCAGCCACCCCGGCACCACCACCATCACCCTCGAGACCGCCCACCCGTCGAAGTTTCCCGACGTCATGGACGCCGAACTCGGAGCCGGTAAAGTCGAAATCCCCGAGCGCCTCGCCATCCTCGCCGACCGCGAAAAAGTCGCCACCCCCCTCGGCATCGGAACCCGCGACTTCCACCACTGGCTCCGCGCCACCCTCTAACCGGGGCCTCGACCGTTTCTTCCCGAAAATGTCTCCTTGCGGGAGCCGCGCAGCCCTGCCGCGCCGGCCCAGCCGCCATCGGCGCCTCCGCCCCTAGCGCCCGATCTCGATCACCATCGCCGAGCATGGTTCCAGGTCCGGCAGCGCCAGACCACCGTCCTCCAGCACCTCGCGGTCCACCGTCGCCGACCAGTCGCTCGCCAGCTTGTCCGTGAACGTCCACTGCTCCAGCGCCGACCTCACCAGGAACATCCGCGCGTCCTCCGGCACCCGCACCTTCACGCCCGTCAGCGTCTCGGTCGGGTTGAAATTCGCCACCACCAGGTAGGCGTCGCCACTCCTCGAACAACGCCGCAGGAACGCATACAACCAGTGCCCGGAAACCGTCTCACCGGCCACCCGGCCAAACGCCTCGTTCTCCTTGTTCGCGTGGTTCAACCCGTAAAACTCGCCCGCGGTGAATGCCGGCACCTGCGTCGCCTTGATGAGCTTCCCATACCACTCGCGCAGCGCCTTCTGCTCGTCGGACAATCGACCGCCGTCATACTTCCCGCCGTTCACCCACTTCTGGAACTCCGGCATCGACCAGTAATCGAAAATCGTCGTCCGCGCGTCATCACCGCCGAACCCCGAGGCTCCCGCCGCCGGCTCCCCCACCTCCTGCCCGTGATACAGCATCACCGGACCACGCCCCATCCCGAACAACACCGCCGATACCGGCCGGCCCACCTTCATTCCCACCCCACCCCACTCCTTCGGACTCGCCAGCCGCACCTCGTCATGGTTCTCCGCATACCGCAGCGACCGATGGAAGCGCTTGCCGGTGAACGTCAGCGGATCCAGATCGTTCGCCCACTTTCCGGAGTCATAAATCCCCTCCAGAACATCATAACTCGGATCATCATACACCGCGTCAAACCCGGCGGCCAACAGCGCGTCCAGCACATGCTCGTCCGTCAGCTTCGCCGGATCATTGTCATAGGCTTCCGCAAAGAAATACACCTCCCCGTCCCGCGCCCTGCAGCGTTTCACCACCCAGTGCCAGAACTCCATCGGCACCATGTGCGCCATGTCCACCCGGAATCCGTCCACCCCCATCTCCTGCCAATACGCCAGAATCTCATCCATCGTCCGCCACGTCTTCGGCACCTCGTCGAGCGACGCGTTCGGGCCCGGCAGATGTGACGTGTCCCGCCCTTTGCTAAACTCGTGACCGTAGTTCAACTTCACCGTCTCATACCAATCATGAATCGATGGCGACCAAGTCACCGAGTTGTTCCCCGTCACCCGGCCGAACTCCATCTCCGGCGCGAACAACCCGTCGCATCCCGGCAGGTGCGCCGTCGGCAACTTCAACGGCGGCCCTCCTCCCGAATGATCCGCCTGAAGATAATAGAAATGATTCTCCCGGTTGAAGTAATGCCCCTTCTCATCACCCTCGCCAAATGACAACTCAGGCTTCACGTCGGACTCATAGGAACGCGCCACATGGTTCGGCACGAAATCAATGAACACCCCGACACCCTTCTTCCTGCAGCGCGCCAACAAGTCCTTGAACTCGCTCAACCGCTTCTCCGGCACCACCGCATAGTCCGGACAGACGTCAAAATAATCCTTGATCGCATACGGACTCCCCGCCTTCCCCTTCAGAATGTCGGGATCATCCGCCGGCCGGCCCGGATAGTCCGTCCCGCTCGCCTGCTCCAGCACACCCGTCAGCCACAGATGGGAAAATCCCATCTCCTTCAACGAATCCAGCGCCGTCTCATTGATATCCGCGAACTTGCCACATCCGTTCTCGGCCATCGTCCCGTCCAGCTTCCGGGTTTCATTCGTATTTCCAAAAGTCCTGACAAGCAGCTGGTAGATCACGGGACGAACCCGTTCGGACGCGCGACTGTGGACACTCATGGCCACCATACAAACCGAAAAAAGCAGGATTTGCCAAGCCATGGATCAATTGTTTTTCGAAATCTCCCGGTCTCCCCCCCCATCCACAAACAATGTGCAAACCGATGCCAGCAAAACCCCTCCGCCGCCCATCAACACCGCCTTCATCGCATCACCCTCCAGCACCGCGTCCACCACCTTCCCCAACCCCACCGAGGCGAATATCTGCGGCAGCACGATGAAGAAGTTAAACACACCCATGTAAAATCCCATCTTCTCCGCCGGCAGCGCGTTCGAAAGCATCGCATACGGCATCGATAGAATCGACGCCCACGCCACCCCAACCGCCGCCATGCACCCGATCAACCACCCCGGACTCGGCACAAATGCCGCTCCCAGCAATCCCGCCGCCCCGATCAAAAGACACACGGTGTGAATCCCCTTCGCCCCGAATCTCTGCACCAACCCCAACAGGATGAACGAAAACACAAACGCCACCCCGTTATAGGTCGAAAAACACAAACCACCAAACTCCACCCCCCTTTCATAACTCGCATCCCCCGGCACCCCGCCAAAATGATGCGCCGCCACCGCCGGAACAAAATATATCCACATGCAGAACAACCCGAACCACGTGAAAAACTGCACCACCGCCAGTTGTTTCATCGTCCGCGGCATCGACCCGATCCCCTGGAAAATCTCCGCAAACGCATTCCCCACCCCCGCCGTCTCACGCTTCCTCGCCTCAAACGCCTCCAAATCCTCCGGCGGATACTCCTTCGTCGTCAGCACCGTGTAGAGAACCGCAAGGAAAAACACAAACGCTCCCGCCGTGAACGCAATGTGCACCGTCAGCGGAATCGCGCTCCCCTCAACCTCACCCGAAACCCCGAACCAGTTCTTCAACATCCACGGCAGCGCCGATGACAACACCGCTCCGCCGCCAATCAGCAAACTCTGCATCGCAAACCCCGTCTTGCGCTGCTTCGGCGGCAGCATGTCCCCCACAAACGCCCGAAACGGCTCCATACTCACATTCACCGAGGCGTCCAGAATCCACAACAAGCCCGCCGCCATCCACACCGTGCTGCTGTGCGGCATCACCAACAACGCCATCGACGCCAGCAACGCCCCCACCAGGAAATACGGCCGCCGCCGCCCGAACCGGTTCCACGTCCGGTCCGAATAGTAACCGATGATCGGCTGCACCAGCAGGCCCGTCAGCGGCGCCGCCAGCCACAGAATCGCGATATCCTTCTCCTCAGCACCCAGATACCGGTAAATCGCCGACATGTTCGCCATCTGCAGCCCCCAGCCAAACTGGATCCCGAAAAATCCAAACGACATGTTCCATAGCTGCCAAAACGTAAGACGGGGTTTTTCATTCATAAAGACTCGATTGGGTTCGCAACCCCCACGCTAACACACCCGAACCCGCACCCCGCAAGCCATCACACGCGCCACGCGTTTTTTGTTAAACCACCTCAATATCCCGACATACAAAGCCGTCAGGAATCTCCCCCATTCCGTCGCCAGCCATCTCCCCCATTCCGCCGCCAGGAATCTCCCCCATTCCGCCGCCAGCCATCACTTCCGGAACTTCTCCCGCTCCTCCCGCACCACCGCCAGCGCGTCATACACCGCAAACAGCATCACCAGCAACGTCAGCAGACCACACCCGCACCACCAGAGGACAAACCCAACCACGTGCTTCGCCAGCCAGTCGTCAATCAACCACAACCCCGCGGCCATCACCGCCAGATCCGCCCACAACATGCGCCCGATCAACTTCCGCCGTGCGCCACGGTCGTACAAAATCGCTCGCGCGACCAACTTGTCGTGTTCCCAGCGCTCCTTGCCGCCTGCCATGCCCGACCCTCGCCCGATCCTCCCGCCAATCCAAGGCCAAACACCCCGGCCAACTCAACGCATCGCCAGCGGCCCGAGAAAGCCCATGTACCACTCCCAAACCCTCCACCCGCCAAACGCCCACGCCACACAGCCCATCGCCAGAAACGGCCCGAACGGCAGCTGCCGGCCAAACCCGATCCGCCCGATCACCGCCGCCACAATCGCGAAAATCGACGCCGCAAACAGCGAGAAAAACACCCCGCTCCAGCCGAAAAACGCGCCAATCATCCCCAGCAGATGCACATCCCCCATCCCCATCGCCTCCCGCGGAATCACCGCATGCCTCGTCGTCCCCGCCAGTGACCTCATCTCGCCGATCTGACGCACCTCGCCCCCCGGCAGCTCGATCTCCAGCTCCCGGATCGTCAGCTGACCGCTCCCCGCCGGCTCCCCGTCCACCACGATCTCACCGCACTCCACCACCAACCGGTCCGACTTCCGGCTGAACACGTCCCACCACGGGATCTCCTCGCCATCGATCACGAACATCAGCGGATCCTCATCCCCCTCCGGCTCCTTCAAAAACCAGTCCACCTCGTCCTCAAACTTCATCTCCTTCTTGCCAAACGCCATCTTGCCCATCTCCACCACCGCCCACAGCCCGAAAAACCCCGCCACCCAGCCAATCCCCCCGGCCTTCAGGCCATCCACCCACGTCCCCGCATCGCCCGCCATCACCGGCAGCTTCGGCCACAACCCGCACGCCACCAAACCAATCCCCGACCCCACCCACGTCATCCCCGTCGGAATGATTAAATGCTCCGCATCGATGAAGGTGATCGAAACCAACAGCGCCATCAAAATCCACAGCGGCACCGCCACCACCGGCGGAAACAACCACCACACCACCGTAAACAACACCGCCGTCAGCAATTCCACCCCGAAATACCGGAACGCGATCGGCGCACTGCACGACGCACATTTCCCCCGCAACCACAACCAGCTGATCAGCGGCATGTTCAGCGTCATCGGAATCGGCGTCTTGCACAACGGACAAAACGACCGCTTCGGCTCATTCACGGACATCCCCAGCGGGACCCGGTAAATCACCACATTCAGAAACGATCCAATACACGAACCGATCAAAAACGCCGGCACCAACCAAATCCAGTGATCAAAAGTAGGGTAAAACAAAGCCCCGCCATTCAATCCCCCATTTTCCCCCTGCCAAGCACATTCCCCCGCACCACCCCCGCCACCCCCGCGGCAGAATCACCCGCCGCACCCCCGCCAAATCCGCATCTCCCCTCATTCCCCGCGCCCCTATTGCCACCCTCCGACAATCCCATTGCCCCCGCACCCACTCCGGATTAAAAATCCCGCGCCAACGAACAACCTCATCATGCCCGACAAACCATTCCACTACCAGGACCCCTTCCCGCTCGGCCCAGACACCACCGAATACGAGTGCATCAGCACCGACCACGTCTCCGTCGGGGAATGCAACGGCAAACCGATCCTCAACATCGCCCCGGAAGGACTCGAACTCCTCTCCCGCGAGGCCATCAAGGCAATCAACTTCACCCTCCGCCCGGCCCACCTCAAGCAAGTCGCCGCCATCCTCGACGACCCGGAAGCATCCGAAAACGACCGCATGGTCGCACTCATGATGCTCAAAAACGCCGAAATCGCCGCCAACGGCATCCTCCCGTTCTGCCAGGACACCGGAACCGCCACCATCGTCGGTAAAAAAGGCCAACAGGTCTGGACCGGCTGCGACGACGCCGAATTCCTCTCCAAAGGCATCTACGAAACCTACACCAAGGAAAACCTCCGCTACTCGCAGACCGCCCCGCTCAGCATGTACGAAGAGGTCAACACCAAGACCAACCTCCCCGCGCAGATCGACCTCTACGCCACCCAGGGCGACGCCTACAAATTCCTCTTCGTCACCAAAGGCGGCGGCTCCGCCAACAAAACCTTCCTCTACCAGCAGACCAAGGCGCTCCTCAACCCGGACACCCTCAAGGCATTCTGCCTCGAGAAAATGAAGTCCCTCGGCACCGCCGCCTGCCCGCCCTACCACCTCGCATTCGTCATCGGCGGCACCTCCGCCGAAAACAACCTCAAGACCGTCAAACTCGCGTCCACCAAATACTACGACGAACTGCCCACCGAAGGCAACGAACACGGCCAGGCGTTCCGCGACCTCGATCTCGAAGCCGAACTCCTCGAAATGGCCCGCAACGCCGGCATCGGCGCCCAGTTCGGCGGCAAATACTTCGCCCTCGACGTCCGCGTCGTCCGCCTCCCGCGCCACGGCGCATCCTGCCCCGTCGGCATCGGCGTCTCCTGCTCCGCTGACCGCCAGGCCAAGGCAAAAATCACCAAAGACGGCATCTTCCTCGAAAAACTCGAGAAAAACCCCGGCCAATACATCCCCGCCGAATTCGCCGACTGGAAATTCAAGGGCGTCGAAATCGACCTCGACAAAGGCATGGACGAAACCCTCGCCACCCTGACGAAATACCCCGTCACCACCGCCCTCTCCCTCACCGGAACCATCATCGTCGCCCGCGACATCGCCCACGCCAAACTCAAGGAAATCCTCGAAAAAGACGGCGAACTCCCGGACTACTTCAAAAAATACCCCGTCTACTACGCCGGCCCCGCCAAAACCCCCGCAGGCATGCCCTCCGGATCCTTCGGCCCCACCACCGCCGGACGCATGGACCCCTACGTCGACCTCTTCCAGGCCAACGGCGGATCCATGGTCATGCTCGCCAAAGGCAACCGCTCACAACAGGTCACCGACGCCTGCAAAAAACACGGCGGATTCTACCTCGGCTCCGCCGGCGGACCCGCCGCCCTGCTCGCCCAAAACCACATCAAGAGCCAGGAAGTCGTCCAGTTCCCCGAACTCGGCATGGAAGCCGTCTGGAAAATCACCGTGGAGAACTTCCCCGCCTTCATCCTCGTCGATGACAAGGGCAACGACTTCTTCACCCAGATCAACCAGTGCCCCACCTGCGCCTGACGCGCAGCACGGACCCCAATCCCACCAAACGCGCGATCGGAAACCCGGTCGCGCGTTTTCCATTTCCCTCACTAACCACCAACCCTCAACCGGACCCGGCGAGGCAGCCCCGCACAAGCCCCCCCGACACCCCGGATCCATCCGTATTCCCTCCCAGCTGGCACGGATTTTGCGAACCCGCGCTCGGAAATCTCCACCATGACCCGTCAATTTCCCAATTGACGGCAGCCGTATCCCCGTCACAACCCCAGCGCGAACCGTAGTTCGCCCCTCATTTTCTCAACCACCGATCCACCCAGACGTCATGCCCACCAAAAGTATCCCTGCTCCCGTCACCCCGGACAATGGCCTGCCCACCGTCCAGGAAGTCAAGCAATCCATCCTCCGCCACCTCCGCTACACCATCGCCAGAGACCCCAGCACCGCCAGCAAGCGCGACTGGTGGATGGCCACCGCCCATGCCGCTAACGACTACATCCTCGACCGGATGATCGAAACCCAGGCCGCTCACTCGGAGAAAAAAGTCCGCCGCCTCTACTACCTGTCCCTCGAGTTCCTCATGGGGCGCATGTTCACCAACAACCTCCACAACATCCGCATCCACGACCAGGCCGGTGAAGCCCTCAAGGAACTCGGCCACGACATCGAGGACATCCGCGCCGAAGAATACGACATGGGCCTCGGCAACGGCGGACTCGGCCGCCTCGCCGCCTGCTTCCTCGACTCCCTCGCCTCCCAGGACTACCCGGCCATCGGCTACGGCATCCATTACGAATACGGCATGTTCAAGCAGGAGTTCATCAACGGCTACCAGATCGAACGCCCGGATGAATGGAAAATCTTCGGCGACGCATGGGAAATCGTCCGCCCGGAATACACCCGCACCATCCACATCTTCGGCCGCATCGAAAACGTCTTCGACAAAAACGGAAACTACAAACCCCAGTGGGTCGATACCCTGCCCGTGCTCGGCATCCCCTACGATATCCCGATCTGCGGCTACGGCGGCGAAACCGTCAACTTCCTCCGCCTCTGGGAATCCCGCTCGTCCAAGGACTTCAACCTCACCTCCTTCAACGAAGGCAACTACGAACACACCCTCGTCGAACGCGCCCGCGGCGAAACCATCTCCAAAGTTCTCTATCCGAACGACGCCACCGAACGCGGCAAGGAACTCCGCCTCATCCAGCAATACTTCTTCGTCGCCTGCTCGCTCGGCGACATCTTCCGCCGCTTCGAACGCGACTACGCCAAGGACTGGCACCTGTTCCCCGATAAAGTCGCCATCCAGCTCAACGACACCCACCCCGCCGTCGCCGTCGCCGAACTCATGCGCATCTTCCACGACGAGCAAGACCTCTCATGGGAACGCTCGTGGGACCTCGTCACCCGCACCTTCGGCTACACCAACCACACGCTGCTCCCCGAGGCACTCGAAAAATGGAGCGTCCCGCTCTTCGAAAAAGTCCTCCCTCGCCACCTCCAGATCATCATGGAGATCAACAAACACTTCCTCCAGGAAGTCGAAAAAGAATGGCCGCTCGATGGCGGCGGCATGAAACGCAAACTCTCGCTCATCGAAGAAGGCGACGTGCAAATGGTCCGCATGGCCCACCTCGCCGTCGTCGGATCCCACACCGTCAACGGCGTCGCCGCACTCCACACCAAACTACTCAAAAGCGACCTGTTCCCGGAATTCGACCAAATGTACCCCGGGAAATTCCAAAACAAAACCAACGGCATCACCCCGCGCCGATGGCTCCAGGCCGCCAACGACGGCCTCCGCGACTTCTTCAACAAACACCTCGGCAGCGCCGACTGGGTCACCAACCTCGACCGCCTCAAGGAACTCGAACCCCTCGCCAATGACAAAAAAGCCATGAAGGAATTCATGGCCATCAAACGCGAAAACAAAGAGAAACTCGCCCAAATCATCCTCGAGGAATGCGACATCAAGGTCGACCCGGACGCCCTCTTCGACGTCCAGATCAAGCGCCTCCACGAATACAAGCGCCAGCACCTCAACCTGCTCAACATCATCACCCACTACCGCCGGATCCTGCAAAACCCCGACAAGGAGGTCGTCCCGCGCGTCTTCATCTTCGGCGCCAAGGCCGCCCCGGGATACGTGCTCGCCAAGTGCATCATCAAGGCCATCAACTCCGTCGCCGAAATCATCAACAACGACGAACGCATCGACGGCAAACTCAAGGTCGTCTTCCTCCCCAACTACCGCGTCTCGCTCGCCTCGAAAATCATCCCCGCCGCCGACCTCTCCGAACAAATCTCCACCGCCGGCAAGGAAGCCTCCGGCACCGGAAACATGAAACTCGCCCTCAACGGCGCACTCACCATCGGAACCCTCGACGGCGCCAACGTCGAAATCCTCGAGGAAGTCGGCGATGACAACATCTTCATCTTCGGCCTCACCGTCGATGGCGTCCGCGATATCTGGAAAAACGGCTACAACCCACGCGAATTCTACGACAACGACGAAGAACTCCGCGCCGCCATCGACTGGCTCGGATCCCGCCACTTCATCCCCAACGATCCCCACGACGCACTCCACCCGCTCACCCACAGCCTGCTCGACGGCGGTGACCCCTACCTCTGCCTCGCCGACTACCGCGCCTACGTCGAGGCCCAGGAAAAAGCCGACGAAGCATTCAAGGACAAGGACCGCTGGGCGAAAATGGCCTTCCTCAACGCGATCCGCGTCGGCAAGTTCTCCAGCGACCGCACCATCCGCGAATACGCCGAGGACATCTGGAACCTCCCGCAAGTGGGCGTGACCAAACCCTGAGCCGCCAGCCCCGGACAACGCGACCTCACAACCATCATCCATCAGGCCCGGACGGCATCCCCCGCGGATTCCCTCCGGGCCTCTTGTTGTCCGGAATGCTTGTCCGGAACTCATCCGCCGGACAATCAATCCATCCCCCCGGTACAAAAGTTGGCCACCGGGGAGTCCCGTCCCCGGTGGCCGAAGTCATGCTGCCCACGTCCACACCCATGGAAACTGGCAGCCAACTGTGCTGTAACACCCTTACATGAAGCAGCAGTTTCCTGCCGTCTTCGTAGGAGATAGACCGTCAACTTCTGCAAACGTTCAAACATCCCGAAAGTTTTTTTAAAAAACCAACCCGCCAAACCCATCCCCTCCCCAACCAAAAAAAGAGGCCACCGAGGAGTCCCGTCCTCGGTGGCCAAAGTCATGCTGCCCACGTCCACACCCATGGAAACTGGCAGCTAACTGTGCTGTAACACCCTTACATGAAGCAGCAGTTTCCTGCCGTCTTCGTGGGGAATAGACCGTCAATCCCATCAAACGTTCAAATAATCCTTAAAGTTTTCCAAAAAAGTTTTCTTCAAACTCTGCACTTGGAAAAACTCCGCGGTATTTCAAGGTTCCGGCCATGTCGCACAGCCACATCGACGTCCGCTATGTCGCCAACCTCGCCCGCCTCGAACTGACCGACGACGAGGTCGCCACTTTCCAGCCTCAACTCGAGGCCATCCTCGAACACGTCGAAGCCCTCTCCAAACTCGACGTTTCCGGCATCGAACCCACCTCCTACCCCGCCCCGGTCTTCGACCGCATGCGCGACGACACCCCACACACCTCCCTCGCCCCGGAAGCCGTCCTCCAGAACGCTCCCGACCAGGCCCAGGGCCAGATCCGCGTCCCCAAAGTCGTCACCGACGCCTGAGCCAGCCCATCCCTCGAACCCTCCTCACTTCCAGATCTCAAATTCCACCCAGATGACGATCTCCAGCCTCCGCACCCAACTTCAGTCCGGCGAGACCACTCCCGCGGCACTCCTCAAATCCCTCGTCGGTGAGATCGCCGCCAAAGACACCGGCAAAACCGGCGCCTACCTCACCCACGACCTCGACGCCGCCCTCGCCGAAGCCGAAGCCGCCGACCTCTCCCTGCCGCTCGGCGGCATCCCCATCGCCATCAAGGACAACATCAACGTCCTCGGCCAACCCTGCTCCTGCGGCTCCAAATTCCTCGCCGAAAACTACACCGCGCCCTACAACGCCACCGTCATCGAAAAACTCCGCGCCGCCGGCGCCATCCCCTTCGGCCGCCTCAACCTCGACGAGTTCGCCATGGGCTCGTCCTGCGAAAACTCCGCCCTCCAAACCACCCGCAACCCGCACGACCACGACCGCATCCCCGGCGGATCCTCCGGCGGATCCGCCGCCTCCGTCGCGGACTCCACCGCCATCGCCGCCCTCGGGTCGGACACCGGCGGCTCCATCCGCCAGCCCGCATCCCACTGCGGCGTCGTCGGACTCAAACCCTCATACGGCCGCGTCTCACGCTTCGGACTCGTCGCCTTCGCCTCATCGCTCGACCAAATCGGCCCGCTCACCCGCAACGTCACCGACGCCGCACTCGTGCTCCAGGCCATCGCCGGCTACGACCCGCGCGACTCCACCAGCCTCGACACCCCCGTCCCCGACTACTCGCAACACCTCAACGACGGCGTCGCAGGCATGAAACTCGGGGTGCCAAAGGAATACTTCGAAAACGAAGGCATCGACCCCGCCGTCAAAACCCTCGTCCAGGACGCCATCCGCAAACTCGCCGACCAAGGCGCCGAAATCGTCGACGTCTCGCTGCCAAACACCAAACACGCCGTCGCCACCTACTACATCATCGCTCCCGCCGAGGCCTCCTCAAACCTCTCCCGCTTCGACGGCATCCGCTACGGACACCGCTCCGAAGCCGCCGACGACATCCTCGACCTCTACAAAAAATCCCGCGAGGAAGGCTTCGGCCCCGAAGTCAAACGCCGCATCATCCTCGGCACCTACGTGCTCTCCTCCGGCTACTACGATGCCTACTACGGCCACGCCCAGAAAGTCCGCACCCTCATCCGCACCGACTTCGAAAACGCCTTCGAATCCGTCGACGCCATCCTCTCCCCGGTCGCACCCACACCCGCCCGCCGCCTCGGCGCCAACGCCGGCGACCCGCTCCTCGAATACCTCTCGGACATCTTCACCATCTCCGCCAACCTCGCCGGCATCCCCGGCATCTCCGTCCCCTGCGGAACCACCGACTCCGACAACGGCAGCAAGCTCCCCGTCGGCCTGCAAATCCTCGGCCCCCACCTCGGCGAAGCCAAAATCCTCCAAATCGCCAAAGCCGCCGAATCCTGAGCCAGCGATGAACACCGACCACCTGGCCCCGTTCTATCAGGTGCTCGAAACCCTCGCCTTCGGCCCGCTCCTCCAGCGCTGCCGGCTCGCCCACCTCGACCAGATCCCCGCGCCCCAACACATCCTCCTCGCCGGCGAAGGCCACGGCCGCTCGCTGCGCGCCTGCGCAAAACGCTTTCCCGACGCCCGCATCACGGTCATCGACTCCAGCGCCCGCATGCTCGAAATCGCCCGCCGCAAATCCCCGGCGGAACACATCACCTTCCTCCACACCGACCTCCTCGCCTGGCAGGCTCCCGCCCGCCACTTCGACCTCATCGTCACCCACTTCATCCTCGACTGCCTTGACGAATCCGAACTGCCCGAGGTCATCGAAACCCTCGCACGCAGCGCCGCCCCGGACGCCCACTGGCTGATCGCCGATTTCGAAATCCCCGAATCCGGCCCCGCGAAGCTCGCCGCCCGCACACTCCTCAAAACCCTCTACCTCTTTTTCAAGCTCACCACCCGCCTCCGGGCCGGCTCCCTCGTCCCGCCCGACCCCCATCTCCGGACCAACGGCTTCACCCTGAAATCCCGCCAAACCCACGCCGCCAACATCCTCAAAGCCGAACTTTGGCAACGGCCCGTCAACCAGTGTTCATCGTCCACGCTTCAGCCGGACAACCAGATTCCTCTTTGCGCACCCGCCATCCTGGCGGTTCACTCTCCCTGACATCCACCATCAACCATCCGCGATCCTCCATCGCGGCCCCGCCGCCCATGCCATTCCAACTTTCCAGCGACTACTCCCCGCAAGGCGACCAGCAGCAGGCCATCGCCAAGCTCTCCAAATCCCTCGACGCCGGAAACAAACACCAAACCCTGTTGGGCGTCACCGGCTCCGGCAAAACCTTCACCATGGCCAACCTGATCCAGCACGTCGGAAAACCGACCCTGATCATGAGCCACAACAAAACCCTCGCCGCACAACTCTACTCGGAATTCAAAAGCTTCTTCCCCCACAACGCCGTCGAATACTTCGTCTCCTACTTCGACTACTACCAACCCGAAGCCTACATCCCCCGCACCGACACCTACATCGAGAAAGACTCCGCCATCAACGACGAGATCGAGCGCCTCCGCCTCTCCACCATGGGCTCGCTCCTCACCCGCCCGGACACCATCGTCATCGCCTCCGTCTCCTGCATCTACGGCCTCGGCTCGCCCGAAGACTATGAAAACATGATGCTCCCCGTCCGCGTCGGACAAACCCTCACCCGCGAGGAACTCATCCAGCAACTCGTCGCCATGCTCTTCGAGCGCAACGACTTCGGCTTCTCACGCGGCAACTTCCGCGTCCGCGGCGACGTCGTCGACGTCCACCCCGCCTACCTCGACGAAACCGCCATCCGCGTCGAGTTCTTCGACGACGAAATCGACCGCATCTCGTCCATCAACGTCCTCACCGGCCAGACCATCGACAAACTCGACAACCACACGTTCTTCCCCGCCAAACAATTCGTCACCTCCGGCGAAAAACTCAAACGCGCCGCCACCGCCATCCGCGCCGAACTCGCCGATCGCATCGAATGGTTCGAAAAACATAACAAATTATTGGAAGCCCAGCGGCTCCGGATGCGCACCGACTACGACCTCGAAATGATGGCCGAAATGGGATTCTGCCAGGGCATCGAAAACTACTCGCGCCACCTCACCGGCCGCAAACCCGGCGCAACCCCCAACACCCTGCTCGACTTCTTCCCCCGCGACTTCCTCACCCTCATCGACGAATCCCACGTCACCATCCCCCAGATCGGCGGCATGTACGAGGGCGACAAAAGCCGCAAAACCGTGCTCGTCGACCACGGCTTCCGCCTCCCCAGCGCACTCGACAACCGCCCGCTCAAGTTCTCCGAGTTCATCGACATGACCGATCAGCGGGTCTACGTCACCGCCACCCCCGGCCCCTTCGAATACCTCAACTCACGCCCGGAGAACCGCACCTTCATCCCCGTCCCCCCGCGCACCAAAGGCGCCCCGAACCCCATCCGGAAATTCCGCCTCCCACCCAGCGGCAACACCGAACCCGTCTCTTCTTTCGATCCCGAAAAACGCGGAACCCCGCTCATCGTCGAACAAATCATCCGCCCCACCGGCCTGCTCGACCCCGTCATCACCCTCCGCCCGCTCAAGGGCCAGATCGACGAAACCATCGAACTCTGCCGCCAGCGCGTCGATCGCAACGAACGCGTCCTCGTCACCACCCTCACCAAAAAAACCGCCGAGGACCTCAGCGAATACCTCAAGGGCACCGGCCTCAAGGTCTCCTACATCCACGCCGATATCGACGCCGTCGAACGCGTCGAAATCCTCCGCCAACTCCGCGCCGCAGCCATCGATGTCCTCGTCGGCATCAACCTCCTCCGCGAAGGCCTCGACCTCCCCGAAGTCTCGCTCGTCTGCATCCTCGATGCCGACAAGGAAGGCTTCCTCCGCAACGAAACCTCACTCGTCCAGACCGCCGGCCGCGCCGCCCGCCACCTCGCCGGCGAGTGCGTGCTCTTCTGCGATACCGTCACCGACTCCATCCAAACCCTGCTCGACGTCTCCGCCTACCGCCGCAACCGCCAGGAACAACACAACAAACAACACGGAATCACCCCGAAAAGCGTGCAACGCGCGCTCCAGACCAGCCTCCACACCCACGAAAAAGAACGCGAAAAAGCCGAGCAACTCAACCGCTCGATGGTCGCCGATGACGAATCATCCTACGACAAAGTCCGCGTGATCGCCGAACTCGAATCCGAAATGCGCGACGCCGCCGCCAAACTCGAATTCGAACGCGCCGCACACATCCGCGACCAAATCACCCAGCTCAAACAAGGCACGCCCGAAACCGAATCCAAACCGGTCAAATACCCCAAAGGCAAACGACGCGGCGGCCGCTGATCCCGGTCCGCCCCATCCGGCCACCCCGCGCCATTTCCCGCCAACCAGCCGGATTCCCCCTATCGCCTCGACACCCGCCCGCCCCGGCCCTACCCTGCCGCCGTGCCGATTCCTGGTTCAGACCGTCGATATTTTGAGTCCTGGCTGCGCCGCACCGGCCGCCGCCTGGCGGCCAGCGGCAGCCTCTCCCAGACCGCCCTGTTGCTCTCGCAGGAACAAGGCGGCACCGCGGACGAATGGAGAACCAAACTCCGCAACATCCTCGAGGGCGATGAGCAACCCTCGCTGGATCTGCTCACCCGCATCGACGCCATTCTCGCCCGCCCGACCCCGAGGGATTCCGGTGATTCCTCCCAGCCGACACTCTTCGAGTAGCCACTCCGGCATCCCCCGGCACCCGGCATCCCCCGGCGGAAAAACCCGCACGCCCCCACCGCCCGCGCCGGCCCACTCCGCGGCCATGCACCCGCCGCGGAAAATTTCGAATTGATGATAGATTATTAGCCAATAAATCGAAATTCCTGCCAACTGATCGTGATATCATCCGTTATTTGAATTGCATGCTCCGCTCCCCTCGGGAACAATGCCACACGCAGCATCCCTAACTTCTGACGCGAAACCCATGCCCCGGGGCTCTCCTTCGCAGCACATCACATGCATCGACTCCCTTCCCAAGTTTCTGTCCGCAGAATCCGCATTGTCTCCATCCTTATTATCATCAAGAGCATCGCCATTCCCGCCATTGCCATCCTGATGATCGTCTCCATGGTCATGGAACAACGCCAAACCGTCACCCTCTGCCTCGGCCTCTTCGCCCTCTTCATCCCGCTCTCACTCATCGAGTGGTCACTCGCCGCCCGCACCAACTGCCCGCTCTGCATCACCCCGGTGCTCGGCAAAAAAGCCTGCCACAAACACCGGCACGCCACCAAGTTTCTCGGCAGCCACCGCCTCAAAGTCGCCCTCTCCGCGATCTTCAAGGGCAGTTTCCGCTGCCCCTACTGCAACGAACCCACCGCCCTGGAGGTGCGCAACCGCCACGGCAGAAAGAACAATTCCCGGACCTATTCCCGGAGTTGACACGGCTTGGGCAACCGTCGAGCCTCCGCGCATGGAACTCAACCCAGCACCCTTGCGGTCCATTCTCCGGCATGCGGCCATGACGGCCCTTGCCCTCTCTCTGCCACTCCACGCGGCGGAGACACCCACACCTGAAAAGAACAAAGTAGTAATGCCCCAGACTCCTTCCGACGTCAAAGCCCCGCCAGCCGATGCCCAGAAATCCGCATCCGGCCTCTACTCCAAAGTCCTCCAACAGGGCGACGGCGCGGAAAAACCCAATGCCATCGATACCGTCACCGTCCACTACTCCGGCTGGACCACCGATGGAAAACTTTTCGACTCGTCCGTCAAACGCGGCGAACCCACCAGCTTCCCGCTCAACCAGGTCATCAAGGGCTGGACCGAAGGCCTCCAACTCATGGTCACCGGCGAAAAACGCCGCTTCTGGATCCCCGCCGACCTCGCCTACGGAGAAAACCCCGGCGGCGGACGCCCCGGCGGCATGCTCGTCTTCGATGTCGAACTGCTCGACATCAAAAAGGCCCCCGAACCCCCGAAAACTCCCGAAGACGTCGCCAAAGCCCCGGACACCGCGGAAACCACCGCCTCCGGCCTCGCATCCCGCGTCCTCAGCGCCGGCACCGGAACCGTCAAACCCTCCGGCGCCGATGTCGTCACCATCCACTTCTCCGGCTGGAATACCGCGGGTGAACTCCTCCAGTCCACCGTGATGAACGGCCAACCCGCCGTCTTCCCGCTCAACCAGGTCAACATCGAGGGCTGGAAGGAAGGCCTCCAACTCATGGTCGCCGGCGAAAAACGCCGCCTCTGGGTGCCCGCCAAACTCGCCTTCGGTGAAAACCCGCCTCCCGGCGCCCCCACCGGCGACATCGTCTTCGACATCGAACTGCTCGACGTCAAAAAGGCCCCGAAACCACCGGAAACTCCCGCTGACGTCGCCGCCGCCCCGGATACCGCCGAAAAAACCGCATCCGGCATCTCCCACCGCGTGCTCCAGAAAGGCACCGGCACCGACCACCCGAAAGCGTCCGACACCGTGAGCGTCCACTACACCGGCTGGACCACCGACGGCAAAATGTTCGATTCCTCCGTCACCCGCGGCGAACCCACCAGCTTCCCGCTCAACCGCGTGATCAAAGGCTGGACCGAAGGCGTGCAACTCATGGTCGTCGGCGAAAAACGCCGCTTCTGGATCCCCGCCGACCTCGCCTACGGGGAAAACCCCGGCGGCGGTGCCCCCGGCGGCACGCTTGTCTTCGATATCGAACTCCTCGAGATCGCCAAATGATCCGACCCCGGAAACAGCTTCCCGTCGCCGCGCTCGCCGCAATCCTCGCGGCCTGCGCCGATTCCGCCACCCAGCCTCCTCCACCACCCGTGGTCGAGGCCGTGGCCGAACCGCAATCAGCTCCACCGGAAGCTGCTTCCGAACCCAGCGCGGAAACGTCGCCAGACACGGCCGAAATCAAAAAAGTCGGCCGCAACCGGCACGGCGACGTTTCCTCGATCTCCCTCGAAGACTTCTTCATCCTCCACCAATCCGGCCAGGCGCTGGTGTTCGACGCCCGGCCCGGATTCTTCTACCACGCCGGCCACATCCCCGGTGCCATCAACATGCCCAAAAAGGGCTGTGACGAGCGCATCCGCAAACTCGACACCACCATCCGCGATGCCACCGCATCCGGAAAATCCATCATCGTCTACTGCAGCAGCATGACCTGCCCGGATGCGCGCACCGTCGCCATCCACCTCTCCCATTTCGGCCACGACGCCAAAATCTTCCACGGCGGATGGAGAGCATGGAATGACGCGGACATGCCGACCCAATAATTTCCCACCACCCCACACATGGACCCCATCAAGAACGTCGATCTCAGCCCCAAGGCAAACATCTACTTCGACGGCAACGTCATCTCCCATTCGTTCAAGACCGCCGCCGGTGAAGACAAATCCACCGGCGCCATCCTGCCCGGTGAATACCACTTCGGCACCGCCGCTCCCGAACGCATGGACATCATCGCCGGACAGTGCTCGGTCGTGCTCGACGGCACCACCGAAACCCTCGCCATCGCAGAAGGCTCCGCATTCGAGGTCCCCGGCAACAGCGGCTTCACCATCACCGTCGCCGGCGCACCCTGCCAATACATCTGCTCATACCTCAGTGAGTGATGCCGGGCCGACTGCCAGCCGGACTTCTACTCGCAGCAGCGGCAGGGGCCCTGCTGACGTCATGCAGTCTGCGCCTCCCCATCGATGACGGTCCCCCGCCGACCGTCCGGCGCCAACTCGGCGCCAAACAACCGCCGCCAGCCGAACCAGCACCCGACCGCGAACCGCTGGTGCTCGTCTGGCTCATCGCCAACAAATACCACACCGGCCTGGTCTTTCCCTACGACTGGCTGGTGGAGTCCGGCTTCGTCCCGCCGGAGGGCTTCGACAGCCCGAAATCCGTCGTCATGAGCTGGGGCAACCGCGACGCCTATTCCGAGGCGGGACTCGACAGCACCGGGAAAATCGTCCGCGTCCTGCTGACCCCCACCCCCTCGGTGATGGAGCTCATCGTCGCGGACTGGGACGTCGCCGAAATGATCCCGCACCAGCGGATCTGGAAAAAACAGGTCCCGCGCGAAATGGGCAAACCGCTCGCCCATTTCCTCAACGAATGCAGCCGCGACACCCCAAACGGCACCCCCGCCGTCGTCTGTCCCGCAAGCTGGGGCGACGGCGTCCAAATCGAGTGCAAATACCGCTACTTCATCCCGCGCGTCTGCAACGTCTGGACCGCCCAAGCGATGGAAGCCATCGGCTGCGACATGAACCCGTGGTGGGCGCTCACCGCCGCCGGAGTCGCCCGCCAGGCGGAACGCAACGGCTTCGAACTCATCTGGAACGCCTACGGCAACCAGCAGCCCGACACCCGGGACACCCCCTGACCAGCGGCCGCCGCACGCCGCACGGCCGCCGCGGAAACCCGGCCCTCACTCGCCGCCATCGAGCCGCTTCTCCAGCAGCGCGAGCTTCTTCTCCAGCTCCTTCACCCGTTCCTTCCACTCGCTCATCTTGTTCATATTCGAGTGGGCCTCATACGCCTTGCGCAATGGCTGCGCCGGGCTCCCCGAAACCATCTCCTTCGGGGGCACATTCTTGTGCACCCCCGACTGCGCGCCGATCACCGCCGCATCGCCGATTTCCAAATGCCCCGCCACTCCGGCCTGGCCGCCGAGCATGACGTATCGTCCCACCTCGGCACTCCCCGAGATGCCGACCTGCGCCGCCATCGCGGAATGATCCCCCACCTTCACGTTGTGGCCGATCATCACCAGATTATCAATCCGCACCCCCTTGCCGATCACCGTCGCGCCAAACCGGGCGCGATCAACCGTGGTGTTCGCACCGATCTCCGCATCGTCCCCGATTTCCACCGTTCCAATGTGCGGAATCTTGTGCCAAGCGCCGTTTTCCATGTAGTTGCCGAATCCGTCTCCGCCGACCACCGAGCCCTCGTGCAGGACCACCCGGTCGCCCACCTTCACCCGCTCGCGCACCACCGCGTTCACCCGCATCAGGCAGCCGCTGCCGATCTCGGCGTCGCGCCCGACGTAGCAGCCGCCCAGCATCATCGTGCCGGCGCCAATCCGCGCGCCCGCCTCAATAATGCAGAACGGCCCCACCCGCACCGATGCATCCACCACCGCCTCCGGCGATATCACCGCACTCGGGTGCACCCCCTCCGCCAGCTCCGGCCCGGTCGCCGGACCCAGCAACATCGCCGCCTGCGCCATCGCCTTGTCCGGCGAGGCCACCCGCAATACCGGACACGCACTCACTCCCGACCACGACTTCTCGACGATCACCGCCGAGGCCCGCGTTTGCTCCAGCAACGACGAATACTTCGCGTTGGCCAGAAAACTCAAATCTCCCTGCCCGGCTTCCACCAGTCCACAAATCCCGCTGATCGGCACTTCGCCGTCACCATCAAGCTCCGCATCAATTCGTTCGGCAATCTCCGCAAGTTTCATCGTGGAAAATTCTTACCCGCAAATCCCCCCCCGCCGCAACCACGGAGCGCCAATCTTCCCGCCGGACGCAAATCGATGCCGATCCCCGTGATTCGCCATCACCCGCCACGTCCCCACCCGCGCCATCCGCTCCCCTCCGCGCTATTCCCAACCCGTTTGTCAGGATTCCCGCTTCCCATCATGCCCGGAATCTTCTATCCCCACGCCAATGAAGGGCATGTCGCGCGCGCTTTTGTTGATCGTTTTCCTCCTCACCCTCCCTGCATGGGCGGATCACGTGATCGTCACCGGTGGGCCTGCCCTGCGGAAATGGGAGGACCTCCGCGTCAAACAGGACCAACACGACCGCTGGTGGGCCAACTTCATCCGCGCATCAACCATCCGCATGGACGAACTGCGCAAAGCCTACGGCCCCGGCGCCAAAATCATCTGGCTCGTCTACAAACCCGGATACACCACCCGCGCCAGTGAGGACGGAAAACCCTACACCACCTGGATCACCGAACAAGCCACCAAGCGCAAGGCCACCATCATCTGGTTCCACGGCACCGACGACTTCATCCGCAAGCTCAACGCCCGCCCACGCCACTCGATCCAGAGCTTCGACTTCTTCGGCCACTCGAACCGCCACGCCTTCATGTTCGACTACGGCAACTTCGTCATGGCCGCATCCACCGCATGGCTCCACGAACGCGACCTCCGCCGCATCCGCAGGTCGATCTTCGACAAAAACGCCTACTGCAAAAGCTGGGGATGCCACACCGGCGAAAGCATGAGCGAAACCTGGAGGAAATCCGTCGGAGTCCCGCTCGAAGGCGCCAAGGGCCCCACCGACTACACCGTCGTCGGCAAAGGCATCCTCCCCATCGTCAAAGGCCGCTGGGCCCGCTGATCACCGCGATCCCACACCTGCGGCGAAACCCGCCCACACCTGCGGCGAAACCCACCCGCGGGGCGGCCCTCAGACGGCGTCCAGCGTGTCGTGGTCGATCCCCCGGAGCTCGAAAATCTTGTATATCGTCTCTTCGATCAGGTTGTTCGGGCACGAGGCACCGGCGGTGATGCCCACCGTCACCGGGTGGTCCCGGGAAACCAGTTTGGCGTAGTTGCTCGTCGTTTCCTTCCCCTTGTGCAGATCGTAGTGCACGATCTCTCCCAGCGACTTGAGACAGGACGCGCCGCGGATGAAAAACGTCGGCACGTTCGGCTCGGCCATCTCCACCAGGTGCGTGGTGTTTGAGCTGTTGTAACCGCCAACGACGAGCAGCAGGTCCATCGGATCACGCAGCATCCCGAGCAGCGCATCCTGGCGTTCCTGGGTGGCTCCGCAGATGGTGTCGAAAATCTGCACCTTGTCCGCATTGCCATCCCGCTCCTCAACGGCCTTCCGGATCCGCCGCTGGATCTCCTCGGTTTCGCTCTTCAGCATCGTCGTCTGGTTGGCCACGCCCACTTTCTCAAGGTGCTTGTCCGGATCAAAACCCGCGGAATGCGCCTTCTCGAATCGCTTGAGAAACGCCTCACGGTCGCCCCCGTTGCGAATGTAGTCACAGACGTAATCGGTATCCGCCAGAGTCAGCACGCAGAGGTAGTGGCCATCGCCAGCCTCGCCGAGCGCACGCGATGCCGTCGCCCGCGTCTCCTCGTGCCCGGACTTGCCGTGGATGATCGAGGTGACACCGTTTTTCGCGTAGTCGCGCACCCGCCGCCAGACTTTCATCACGTCCCCGCAGGTCGTGTCCACCACGTAGCACCCGTGCTGCTTCACCCGGTCGATGAAATGCGTCGGCGCTCCAAATGCAGGGACGATGACCACATCGTCGCCGGTGAGTTGGTCGTAGCTCGCGTCCATCTTCTTCCACGGCAGCGACACGATGCCCATTTCACGCAAGTGGCGGTTGACGTCCGGGTTGTGGATGATCTCCCCGATGATGAAAATCCGGTTGTCCGGAAACACCCGCCGCGACGCGTAGGCCAGATCAATCGCCCGCTCCACCCCGTAACAAAATCCGAACTGCTCCGCCAGCAGCAGCGTGGTGTCGCCCACCGTCGCCTTGCCACCGCGGTCGCGCAGTTTCTCGACGATCGACGAGTGGAAATGCTTCGCCACCTCGGCGGAGACCAGCTCCATCACGTCGGGTCGGCGGACGTTCACGCGTTTCTTCGGGGCATTGGATGGGGCGCTCATGCGCACTCAGTATGCCTCCGGAAACCACCGCGGCAAGTTGAGACACCCCCGATTCCAAAATCACGCGGAAAGCCGCGCATCACCCCGCGCAGTCCCCAAAAACAAACTCCAGCTCTCGTCCGCCAGCCCGTTTTCCCTCAGCCCGAACAAGGGCCGCCACCGCGGTGCGAACGGCTTGCTGCACGGATGCATCCCCGCCTCATGCGGCAGCTTGTTCGCCTTCCGCGTGTTGCAGCGGAAACACGAGGTCACGATGTTCTCCCACGTCGTCCGCCCCCCCTTGTCACGCGGCATCACATGGTCGAGGTTCAGCTGGCTCTCGGGAAACACCCGCTCGCAATACTGGCAGGTGAACTTGTCCCGCAGAAAAACGTTGCGCCGGGAAAACCTCACCTCCAAGCGCGGAATCCGGTCATACAGCGCCAGCACCATCACCTTCGGCACCACCAACTCAATCCGCGGACCGTGCACACGCTCGGTCTCGGAACTCACATCCGAATACCGCAGCCAGGACCCGAAATCGTGCGTCCGGTATTGCTCGGCACCGGCCACCTGCACAATCTGCGCGTGCCCCGTGCAGAGAAGCCGCAAACACCTCCTCACCGAGCAGGTGTGCACCGGCTGCCACGAACGGTTGAGCACGAGCACGGGTTGTTCTAGAAAGCTGGCCATCGGCTTTTCCCAAACTAACTCCGGGAAACTACCAAAATGGCCCGCTTCGGCAATGGAAAACCATTGCAATCCCGCATCAATCTATTTGACCGTCCGGTCGCTCTCGTGGCGCAGATCCTGCGCGGACTCCAGAAACACCGCGTCCTCACCGATGTTCACGGCCAGATCCCCCACCCGCTCCAGCGAACGCAGCACCAACACCAAATGCAGGTAGTCGAGCCCCCGCCCTTGCGCTTCCTCAATCCGCTTGCCAAAGGTCCCCGCCGCCGACTTGTAAACCCGGTCCAGCTCCTTGTCCCGGGCGTGCAACGAGGCACCCAGCTCGCAATCGTGGTCGTTGAAGGATGAAATCGCATCCCGCAACAACCCGTCCGCCAGCGTGTAGATCGGCTCGATCAGATTGGTGTCCTGCAGCTCGGCACTCGAGCTGATCTTCCGCGCCCGCTTGGCAATCGTCGTCGCGTGGTCCGCAATCCGCTCCAGGTTCATCGAAATCTTCATCGACGCGACCACCAGCCTCAAATCCGATGCCACCGGGTGAAAGCGCACCAGCACGTCCATTCCCAGCTGGTCGATCGAACGCTCGTAGTTGTCCACCTCGTCGTCATCGGCGATCACGCTGTTGGCGAGGTCGAGATTCCGTTCCAGCAGGGCCTGGACCGCCCGCTGCAGGTTGTGGCGGACAATCCCGGCCATGGATAGCACCTCGCCGCGGAGCGCGGTGATGGCGGCGTCGAAGTCCTGAAGAATATGGGGGCTGTGCATGATGTAGACCAATTTAATTAACAAACTCAGACGTGAATGCAATTCGAATGCCATCCGCATGCCATTCGAATCCCAATGCCGACGTCAGCCGAACCGCCCGGTCACGTATCCGAGCGTCCGCTCCTTCGCTGGCGCGGTGAAGATCTTTTCCGTCAAATCGAATTCCTCCAGTTCTCCCAGATAGAAGAACGCGGTGCGGTCCGAAACCCGCGTCGCCTGCTGCATGTTGTGGGTCACGATCACGATGGTGTATTTCTCCTTCAACCTCAGGATCAACTCCTCGACATGCGCGGTGGCGATCGGATCCAGCGCCGAACACGGCTCGTCCATGAGGATGACCTCCGGATTCACCGCCATCGTTCTCGCGATGCACAAGCGCTGCTGCTGACCGCCGGACAACCCGAACGCGCTCTCGTTGAGACGGTCCTTCACCTCGTCCCACAACGCCGACCCCCGCAGGCAGCTTTCCACGATCCCGTCCAGCACGCCCTTGTCGCTCTCACCCAGAATCCGCGGCCCGTATGCCACGTTCTCATAAATCGTCCGCGGAAACGGATTGGACTTCTGGAACACCATCCCCACCCGCCGCCGCAACTCCACACAGTCAATCTCCGGACCGTGAATCTCGACCCCGTCGATCCAGATCCCGCCCCGCGACACCCGGGCACCCGGGATCAGGTCGTTCATCCGGTTGAAACACCGCAGCAGCGTCGACTTGCCGCAGCCGGACGGACCAATCAAGGCCGTCACCTCGTTGCGCCGCGCCGTGAGGGTGATGTTCTTCAACGCAACCGAATTCCCGTAGCGGAAATCCATGTCCCTCACGTCAATGACAACGTCCGGATCCTGATGATGAGCAGATGTTTCCATATTAACTGAATCGACCGGAGATATATGCTTCCGTTTCGGGTTTCTCGGGAGCGTCGAACAGCTTCCGCGTCTCGTCGAACTCCACCAGCTTGCCCATGTAGAGAAACGCCGTCCGGTGGGAACAGCGGGTCGCCTGCTCCATGTTGTGGGTCACGATCACGATCGTGAACGACTTCGCCAGCGTCAGGATCAGCTCCTCGATCTTGAGCGTCGCCAGCGGATCAAGCGCCGCACACGGCTCGTCCATCAACAGGATCTCCGGCTGGTTCGCAATCGCCCTCGCAATGCACAACCGTTGCTGCTGGCCGCCGGATAGACCGAACGCCGAATCGTGCAGCCGATCCTTCACCTCATCCCAGAGAGCCGCCGCCGTCAGCGAACGCTCGACGGTCTCGTCCAGCTCGGCTTTGTTCGACCGACCCGCCACCCGCAGGCTGAAAACCACGTTTTCGTAAATCGACTTCGCAAACGGATTGTATTTCTGAAACACCATCCCCACCCGCTTGCGCAGCGAAATCACCTCCACATCCGGATCGTAAAGACTCGTGCCGTTCAACCGGATGTCGCCCTCGTGACGAACCCCGTCGATCAGGTCGTTCATCCGGTTCATGTTGCGTAGCAACGTCGACTTCCCGCAGCCAGATGGACCGATCAATGCGGTCACCTCATGCTCGGGAATATCCATGTCGATATCGAACAACGCCTGCTTCCGGCCATAGTAGAAGCTGAAATTGTCCACCTTGATGAAATCAGGACGGGACTCCGGTTCGCTTGTTGGAACAACGTCGGTCATGGTTAGAAACTACTCACTGCAAATCGTTTTTTCAGCCGGTTGCGGATCAGGATCGCCGCCAGATTCAATGTCACCACCACCAGAATCAACAGCAGGGCGGTCGCATACACCATCGGAATCGCCGCCTCCGCATCCGGTGACTGGAAACCAAGATCGTAAATGTGGAAACCCAGATGCATGAACTTCCTCTCCGGGTGAATGAACGGCGCAATGTCGTCAATCGGCAGCGACGGCGCCAGCTTCACCACACCCACCAGCATCAGCGGCGCCACCTCACCCGCCCCGCGCGCCATCGCGAGGATCACCCCGGTGAGAATCCCCGGCAGCGACGCCGGCAGCACCACCCGTTGAATCGCCTGCCACTTCGATGCGCCACATGCCAGTGCCGCCTCCCGCACCCCGCGTGGAACCGCGGACAACGCCTCTTCGGTCGCGACAATCACCACCGGCAGCGTCAGGATCGCAAGCGTCAGCGAGGCCCAGAGAATGCCCGGCGTGCCGTAGGTCGGAGTCGGCAGCTTGTCCGCGAAGAACCAGCGGTCGATGTTGCCACCCACGTAATAAACGAAAAACGCCAGCCCGAAGACCCCGAAGACAATCGACGGCACACCGGCCAGATTGTTCACGCAAATCCGCACGATCCTCACCAGCATTCCCTGCCGGGCATACTCCCGCAGATAGATCGCCGCGATCACCCCCAGGGGAGTCACGAACAAACTCATCACCAGCGTCATCACCACGGTGCCGAAAATCGCCGGAAACACACCGCCTTCCGTGTTCGCCTCCCGCGGATCATCTTTCAGGAAACACCACATCCGGTGGAACATCTCCCCCAGCCGCCGGCCGAAACCCGCCTTGTTGGACTCGAAGACCCCCACCAGCTTGTCGCCGGAAATCACCATCTCCCGGCCGTCCACCGTCGTGCCCGTCAAGCGGCTCTTCGCCAGCTCCGCATCGATCTTCTGAGCCTCGCTCTTCAACGCCTCGAACTCCTGCTGCAGCTCCGCCCGGCGCTCATCCCGCTCCGCCTCACCGATCGATCCGCTCCGCCCGCCCCCCTCCAGCACCTGCATCTTGCGGCTCACCGCGCCGATCTGCTTGCGCTCGATGCGCATCACCCGCGCCCGCATTGCCGCGCTCTGCTGTTCCATGGCTTCCAGCGCCGCGTCAAACCCCGCCTCACCGGCATCCACCCGCCCTTCCGGCGTCTCGACGGCCACCAGTTTCAGAATCGCCGGCCCGTGTTCCATCCGCTCCACCCTGACCAGCGACTCCGGCCGGCTGCTCTTGACGATCAACGCACGATCCACGTAGCGGAACGCCTCGCCAATCAGGTCCTTGTTGCCCTGAAACACCTGGATCTCCTCATGCAGCTTGCCGTCCTGATCCTTGCGCTCCGACTCACGGGTGATGAATCCGGCGACCTTCTCCACGCTCTCACCGTTGCGGATCTCCAGCAGCTCGATCCTGCCCGGCCAGAACGACGCGCTGCCCTTGACCAGGATCAACAGAAACAAACCAACCGCCATCACCACCCCTAGTGCCAGCCCGGCTGCGGCAAGCCACACCCATGGCTCACCCGCTCGGGAGCGCCCGGTGGTCGAAAACGGATTTGCGGAATCGGATACGACAGGCTTCATCGGTTAGACAATCTTGTTTTTATCACGCAGACGCTGCCGGAGCACCTCGGCGATCGTGTTCATCACAAACGTCATGGCAAACAGAACGATCGCTCCCAGAAACAGCGTGCGGTAGTGAGTCGAACCCACCGAGGCTTCCGGCAGCTCGACGGCAATGTTGGCCGCGAGCGTCCGCATGCCGTTGAAGATATTCCATTCGGTCACCGGCGTGTTGCCCGTCGCCATCACCATGATCATCGTCTCGCCCACCGCCCGGCCGAAGCCGATCATCAGCGCGGAGAAAATCCCGGAGGACGCCACCGGCAGCATCACCGTGCGCACCACCTGCCAGCGGTTCGCGCCCAGCGCCGCAGACGCGGCGGTCAGCGATTTCGGCACGTTGGATAGCGCGTCCTCGGCAATCGTGAAAATCACCGGAATCACCGCAAAACCCATCATGAACCCGAGCACCAGCGAGTTCCTCTGCTCGAACGAGCAGCCCGTCACCTGCGGCCACCACAACCGGAAATCCGCAATCGCCTCACCACTCGCCGGGTCCTTGTAAACAAACACCAGCGACTCCAGAACCGGACCGAGACACCACCCGGCCCACGACGCCAGCCCGATGAACGGCAAAACCATCAACCACTCCATCCCGCCCGCAAATCGATTGCGGACCTCAATCGGCAGGCGGCACCAAAGCCAGCCGGTAAACAACGCCGCCGCCGGCCCCGTCACCAGTACCAGCATCACCGAAGGAACCTTCGTTTCCAAAATCGGCGCAAGCCACAACCCCGCCAGGAATCCCAGCACCACCGAGGGCAGCGAGGACATGATCTCCATCACCGGCTTGACCACCCGCTTCACCGAAAGCGGCAGAAACGCCGCGGAGAAAATCGCCGCCAGCAGCGCCACCGGAATCGAAAACAACAGCGCATACGCCGTCCCCTTCAACGAACCGAAAATCAACGGCATCAGCGACAGCTTGGGTTCGAAATCATCCGACCCCCCGGTCGACTGCCACTGATAGATCGGCCTGGCGCCACCCTCATACCAAACCTTGCCGAAAAACGCCCGCCAGCCCGACTCCGGATGGGGGTCGTGAACCGCGTAGCGCTTCGTCAGCCCCGTCCGGTCCGCCGCGAAAAAGTGCTCGCCCTTGGCGTCCAGCACCGTCGCCACCGGATCCAGATCGATCGTCCCTTCCATCCGCACCGCCCCGGATGTGCTGTGCCGGATCGACAGCTGCCGCCCCGCACCGGTCGCAAACGTCCGGTTGCGCTGGCTCGCGGCAAACGCCACCGGCCCCTCACCCAGCGCCGGAAAGGTCTTGGTCTCGCCAAACAACCGCTCGCCGTCCTCGGTCTTCCGGAACAAACTCCACTGCGACTGCCGCCCGTCCGGCGCGGTCATCACCGCGGATACCCCGCCAAACAGGAAATTCATCTGCTGCGGCACCTGGTCGCCGAACGGGTGAAACTTCTCGCGCAGCGAGACACCGGACGAGTTCGCCAGAAAATACAACACCCCGCCGTCAGCGCTGGCGATCAACACCACGCTCCCGTTCTGCGAGGCACGGAGAATCACCGGTTCGGCCTCCAGTTGCGGGGAAATATCCACCTCTTCAATCAGCGTCAGCTTGCCCTTGCCTATCAGCGACCGCTTGCGCCCGAGCCTGAGAACCGACACCGATGCCTGCTCTCCGCTCCCCCGTTTCACCACGATCACTCGCGCCTCGCCGGACGCTCCGTAACTCAGCGCCGTCACCGGCCCCGCCCCATTCTCAAGCGCGAACCACGGCTCCTGCTCGAGCGAGGGCACCACCTTCGACTCCCCCGGGTCCGCGTATTCCCGGCCGTAATTGACCACAAACGAACCCACCCGCCCGTCCGCCAGACCCAGCGCCATCCGGGATTCCACCGGGTCGAACGAAAACGCCGAAACCTCCGCATCCCCCAGCCCGGGAACATCAAACTCGATCCTCCGTCCGTCCTCCATGTGCTGGAACAGCACCTTGCCCCCGCCATCATAGAAAAACGGCATCTCCCCCCATTCGTCCACACCGATCACGGCGGGCTCCACACCCGCCTCAACCTCACCCGCAGCCTCCACCTCCGCAGCGTGAAACAGCGGCACCACCTCCTTCACCACAAAGTAAAAAATCCCGAAAACCGATAGAATCACGGCAATCCCGCCAAACCGGATCACCCAGCCCATCAAACGATCAAACAACAACGTCGCTCTCGAAACATCAAAGCGCTTCGGGTCCGGGCTCTTGGGGCTGTCCGACATGGGATTCAATGAGTATTACCGCTGGAAAAAACGCGGCCCGCGCGAAGCGATGACGACACAATGGATGTGAGGCAAGCTTCCAATCGCGGACCGCATCAATGGATTCACTTCACCAGCGAACCGACCACTTCCTCGGCCACTTCGGCTGGCATCGGGAAATACCCGTCCTTCTCCACAATCTTCTGTCCTTCCTTCGAAAGCACGAACTTGAGGAACTCCAGCGTCAGCGTGTCCAGCGGCTTGCCCGGCTTCTTGTTCACGTAGACCAACAGGAAACGCGCCAGCGGATAGTCGCCCGTGAGCGAGCTGTCGTAATCCGCCTCGTAGAACGCTCCGTCGTCACCGGCAATCGGCAGCGCGCGCACACCGGACGTCTTGTAGCCGATGCCGGAATATCCCAGCGCATACGGATCGGCACCCACTCCCTGCACCACTGCGGAGGAACCCGGCTGCTCCTTGACCGTCGGCTTGTAGTCGCCCTTGGCAAGCGCGTGCTTCTGGAAAAACCCGTAGGTTCCGGAGGCACTGTTGCGGCCGAACAGCGAGATCGGACGCCCTTTCCACGACTCAACTCCGAGCTGCCCCCATTCGGTGACATCCTCTCCTCCACGCTTGCGCGTCTTGGAGAAAATCGCATCCACCTGGTTGAGCGTCAGCCCCTTGATCGGATTGTCCTTGTGGGCGAACACCGCGAGCGCATCGATCGCCACCCGCACTTCAGTCGGCTTGTAGCCGAACTTCTTCTCAAACCCGTCAATCTCCTCGGACTTCATCGGCCGGCTCATCGGACCGATCTGCGCGGTCCCCTCGATCAACGCCGGCGGCGCCGTCGACGACCCTTTCCCTTCAATCTGGATGTTGACGTTCGGATAGGCTTTCTTGAAACCCTCGGCCCACAGGGTCATCAGGTTGTTCAGGGTGTCGGAACCGATCGAATTGAGGTTCCCGGAAACCCCACTCACGCTCTGATAGTCCGGCAGGGCCGGATCAATGTGGGATTCTTCGGCGGAAGCGGCCATCGCAAGGCCGCACAAAACTGCCACGGTGCTGATCTTTTTATTCATCATGATTTTCAATTTGCTGCTACGGGTTGGAAGAGTTCATTTCAGGCGACCACGCGCCACCATCCGATTGTGACGGTCTCGTCACAATCACCCTCCCGGTTTTCTGTCTCACCAACTCAGGCGGAATCCGGTAATCCACGAGAACCCGTCATAGGCCCCGCCGTCATTCGCCTTGTCGCGCATCTCCATATACGACAAGCCCGTCTGAACCTTGAGCTTGTGACCATAGATATAGTAGTTCAGGCCGGCATACAGCTCGTGGCACTCATCGCCCTTGGCCTTCGAGACCATGGCGGATTCGTAACCGGTCAGCCTCACCCCGTTGTCACCGTCACTCTCCACGTAGCTGTAACGCAACACCCCCTGGAGACAGGGCGTGAAATCGTAGTAGGGCATGAACGAAAACGCCCAGAGGTCGGGCTGTCCGAGATAGCCGTCACCATAGGCGACCTCCGTCCGGAAACCGTAGTCATCCGCCGCATAGCGGAAGTTCAGTGACGCGATCTGCCCCAGCGAACGGTTGCTGAAGAGCGCCGGATCAGACTCGGTCTTCTCGTTGTAAACGTAGTCGAGGGTCAGCAGCGCCTCCTCCGCCGAAAGCGCTCCGGAAAAATCATAACCCACCGAGGTCAACATCGAATACCCGGCGTCGAAATCCCCGAACTCCTTGTCCTCGCCACCCTGGCTGAAGACCCCGGCCTTATACCGCCAGTTGCCGTATTTCCCGCTGGCACTGATGCCCGGCAGATACTCGTAGCTGAACCACAGGTTGTTCGCCACGTTGCTGCGATCGATCGTCAGCAGCTCTTTGGACGAATTCGCGCCATCCAGCGTGAACCCCATGCTCTGCTTGCCCAGCTTGACGTTCAGCTGATCCGAGTGCTTCCAGCCGATGTAGGCGTCGGTCAAACGGTCATACACCTCATCCTCATCCGGCTTCAGGTCCGCCTCCACATGAAGCGTCCACGCATTGAACAGCGACGCCTTGGCACCCACCCGCAAACGCCGGGTGTTGTAGTCGTCGTCATGAACATCCTGCTTGCCAACCGTCCCCGGAACCACCCCGTCCCCCTCAATGTGGATGTAGTCCGCCTGAAATCGACCGGTGAACGCAAACTTCTGAATCACCGGATTGTCTTCATTCTTGTAAAACGCCATCGCCCCCCATGCCTCGTCGCAGAGATCATGAAACGAATCCGCTTCTCCCGCGGCCGAACAAATTGGACCGCTGATTCCGAAAAGTGACACGGCTGTCACCTTTCCCGCCACCATTTTCAATCGTTGTTGAGTATTCATTTTCAGTTCGTTACATAGATTTCTCCGCCCCGCCTCCGCGAGACTGCGCGTAATGTGTCACAAAACCGTCACACCACGAATCTCCATTTGTGACAGTTTCGTCACGTAGCCGGACTCCCTCCATTTCCCGACTCACCGCCCCACAACCAAGGATTATCCCAAACCCGAAAATCCGGCCCCCTACCCTCTATGAGCTTGCCATTCAGACAAATCCGCGCCAAGTCCCTCGCCTCACATCCGGCCCGTTGGTGCGACCGGAAATGCCTTATGTTATGGGAAAAACACTGATTATCGCCGAGAAACCCAGCGTCATGACCGACCTCAGCAAGGCTCTTGCACAGCCGCTGGGGAAATTTGAGAAAATCGGCTCCGGCCGAGACATCACGTGGGAAAACGACCAGGCGATCATCACCTCCGCAGTCGGCCATCTCGTCGAACTGCGCATGCCCATGGGACCCAACGGCAAAAAACTCCCGTGGAACTTCAAAGTCCTCCCGGCCATCCCCGAACGCTTCGAACTCGACCCCATCGAAAAGTCCGAACCTCGACTCAAAAAAGTCCTCAAACTCGCCCGCCGCAAGGACGTCGACCTCATCGTCAACGCCTGCGATGCCGGCCGCGAAGGTGAACTCATCTTCCGCTACATCATGGAAATCGGCAAAATCAACAAGCCGGTCAAACGCCTCTGGATGCAGTCGATGACTCCCAACGCCATCCGCACCGCATGGGACAGCCTCCGCGGCGACGAGGAAATGAAACCCCTGATGGACGCCGCCAAGTGCCGCTCCGAGTCCGACTGGCTCGTCGGCCTCAACGCCACCCGCGCCCTCACCTGCTTCAACTCACGCCACGGCGGATTCAACATCACCGCCGCCGGCCGCGTCCAAACCCCAACCCTCGCCATCCTCGCCAAACGCGAAGGCGAAATCCAGGCATTCGAACCCTCGCCATACTTCGAGGTCCACGGCACCTTCGAGGTCGCCGCCGGCGAATACCTCGGCAAGTGGATCGACGAATCCTGGAAAAAGGACCCCAAAAACACCCACTCACGCGCCGAACGCATCTGGAACCAGCAGGACGCGGAAGCCATCAAGGCCCGCTGCGAGGGAAAATCCGGCACCGTTACCGAGAAAAAGAAGGCGTCCACCCAGATCCCGCCCCAACTCTACGACCTCACCACCCTCCAGCGCGAGGCACCCTTCTCCGCCAAGGCCACCCTCCAGATCGCCCAGGCTCTCTACGAAAAACACAAGGTCCTCACCTACCCGCGGACCGACTCCCGCTACCTCCCGGAAGACTACATGGGCAGCGTCCGCAGCACCATGCAGGACATCGCCAACAGCGACCTCCATGTCGCAAAATTCGCCTCCGCAGTCCTCAAGGGGGAATCCAGGGAAGGCCAGGATGGCCCGCGCCTCAGCCAGCAAAAACGCATCTTCAACGACAAGAAGGTCTCCGATCACTTCGCGATCATCCCCACCGGCAAAGTCGCCAAACTCTCCGACACCGAGCAGAAGGTCTACGACATGGTCGTCAAGCGCTTCATCGCCGTCTTCTACCCGCACGCCCACTTCGAACAAACCACCCGCCTCACCCGCATCGACCACGGCAACGTCACCGATACCTTCCGCACCGACGGCCGCATCCTCACCGTGCTCGGCTGGCTCGAAGTCTACGGCCGCAAACCCGGCGTCGCCGCCGGCAAGGACGAACTCGTCCCCGCCAACGAAGGCGAACAAGCCGCCGTCAATGACATCGAAGTCCTCCACGAGGAAACCAAACCCCCGGCACGATTCACCGAATCCACCCTGCTCTCCGCCATGGAGGGCGCCGGCAAACTCATCGCCGACGAAGACCTCCGCGAGGCCATGGCCGAACGAGGACTCGGAACCCCCGCCACCCGCGCCGCCACCATCGAGGGCCTCATCGCCCAGAAATACATCGCCCGTGACGGCCGCGAACTCCACGTCACCGGATCCGGCATGCGCCTCATCAAACTGGTCCGCGAAATGGAGATCGAAGGCCTCTACTCCCCGCGCATGACCGGCGACTGGGAATACAAACTCCGCCAAATGCAACAAGGCGAACTCCAGCGCGACGCCTTCATGAAGGAGATCATCGCCTACACCGACGAAATCGTCTCCAAGGCGCGCGGACTCACCGACGAACTCAAAAACCGCGTCTTCCCCGACCTCAACGCACCCTGCCCCATGTGCGGTGCCAAAGTCCTCCGCCAGACCGACGCCACCTACGAGTGCCGCGAAACCGACTGTAAGTTCAAAGCCAAAAAATACATCGCCGGCCGCCTGCTCGCCGAAGACGAGGCACGCGAACTCTTCACCAGGAAATTCGTCGGCCCGCTCACCGGATTCAGGTCCCGCTTCAACCGACCCTTCGACGCCGGCCTCGAACTCGACGACAAATTCAAAATCAACTTCGTCTTCGATGACGACGATTCCGACATCGAACTCGGCGACGAACACTTCGTGCAACAGGTTGCCCTCCCGGACGAACGCACCTTTAAACTCTACGAGAGCGAAAAGGCCTACCACCTGCCCGACCTCACCACCAAAAAGGACCCCAAAGGCGTCCGCATCGGCAAACACATCCTCAGCCACGAAATCACCCGCGACCAGATCGTCAAACTCCTCACCACCGGAAAAACCGATCTCATCAAGGGCTTCGTCTCCAACCGCACCAAACGCAAGTTCGACGCCTTCCTCACCTTCAACCCAGAAGACGGAAAAATCGGCTTCGACTTCCCGCCCCGACCCGCCAAAAAAGGCGCCAAAAAGGCCGCCAAAAAAGAAGCCTGACCGCTGAGGAGCGGCCACCCCCGCTTCACCCGGACCACCACAAGAATTTCCCCCGCCGGAAATTCATCGCGCGGCATCGGACCACCGATCCCCACCAAATCGATGGAACCCGCCGGGTAGCCTGACGTTCCGCTTCCCAATCACCCGGCTTCCCGCTAAAGCCCGCGCGTGTCCTTCTGGCTGCTGCTCACCATCGCCTCCGCGGCGCTGCTCGGTTTCTACGATTACTTCAAGAAAACCGCGCTCCGTGACAATGCCGTCCTGCCGGTCCTCTTCTGCAGCACCGCCACCTCCGCGCTCGCCTGGCTGCCCTTCGCCGTCTGGTCCTTCGCCGCACCGGACACCCTCCCACACGAGTTCTTCCACGTCACCGACCTCACCGGACGCGAGCACCTCATGCTCCTCATCAAGTCCGTCATCGTCGGCGCCTCCTGGCTCTGCGGCTACTTCGGCATCAAGTCCCTGCCGCTTTCCATCGCCGCCCCCATCCGCGCCACCAGCCCGCTCTGGACGATCCTCTTCGCCGTCATGCTCTTCGGAGAATCCCCGTCCGGAAAACAATGGACCGGCGTCGCCGTGATCCTGCTCTCGTTCTTCGCCATGACCTTCGTCGGCCGCAAGGAAGGCATCCACTTCCACCGCGACAAGGCCGTTTTCTTCATCATCGGCGCCACGCTGTTAGGCTCCACCTCCGCACTCTACGACAAGTTCCTCCTGCAAGACACCGACCTCGGGCCAAACGAGGTCCAGGCATGGTTCAGCATCTACACCTGCCTGGTTCTCACGCCCGCGCTGTTCCTCTGGTTCCTCAACAAAAACCGCCACAAATTCCACTGGCACTGGGCGATCCCGGTCATCGGCATCACCCTGCTCGCCGCGGACATCCTCTACTTCTCCGCCATCGCCCAGCCGGATGCGCTGATCTCACTGATTTCCCCCGCTCGCCGGACCTCGGTGATCGTTTCCTTCCTGCTCGGAATCTTCCTCTTCCGTGAAAAGCAGCTGATCGCAAAAGCAGCCTGCGTCGCCGCCATCATTGTCGGCGCGCTGCTGCTTTCATGAAACCGCCCCCGCCCGCGGGAGCCTCCCGCGAGACCGCAACCGCTCACCAACCTCGGTATCCCGGATGGTAGTAGGGCCGCGGACGATGGTAGCTGCGGCCACGGTAGTGACGGTGCCCGTCGTTGTCATCCGCGATCGCATACCCGATCACCCCCGCCGCCAGAGCCCCGGCAGCCGCCGCCCCGGGATCCACCGATTGCACCGGGTTGCCATACGCATCATAGGTCGTCATGCAGCTCGTGCCGCCCAAAACCGCCAGCGAAATCACGCCTGCCGCCAACAATCGAAATGAAATCATTGCCTTCATAACCCATAGACGGGACGCCCGGCGCGCTTATTCAATCACCCCGGACGAAAAATCATCACAAACAAACCCGCCGGAACAACACGTCCAGCGGCAGCTGCAGCCCGATGTAAAAATCCCCGAACTCGCCAAATCGGGCGGAAACCTCGTCAAACCGCATCTCGTAAACAATCGATTTCACATCGATCGTGTCCTTCGCCAACAAGGTCACCCCCCACTCGTATTCATCCAGCCCGGTGGATCCGGTGATCAACTGCAGAATCCGCCCCGAATACGCCCTGCCGGTCCGCGCATGGCCGAGCATCAACCGCTTGCGCTCCTCATACGGCAGCGAATACCAGTTGTCCGCCCCGCTGCGGCGCTTGGACATCGGGTAAAAACAAATCACCGGCCAATCCGGCAGCACCGGGTATAGCCGGTGCTTGAGATAGTGCTCCATGCGATCATCAAACTCCTTGAGCGCACTCTCGTATTCCTCGCTGCCCTCCTTCAGGCCCCTCTCGCCCACCAGGGTCTCCTCGGCGTATTGCTCGCGGGAGGTGGTATATTCCGACCGCTCGGTCTGCGACAGGTAACTGTAGGCCGGCGTCAGAATATCCGTCCCCAATGACAGCGCCAACTGCTTCTCATACATGTTCGCCACCTGCAGGTCGGGCGTCAGCAGCATAAAGCCGATATCGGCCTTCGGCGTCGCGATGGAAAACACCAGCAAATGCGTGTCCGGTGTCGCACGAATCTCGTGCACCAACTCGGTGAGCTGCGTTTTCGCCTGGCGTTTCTCATCCTCTCCTAGCAACGACCACTGACCGTGATCGACGTGATAAAACAAATGAAGGACGTGCCAGCCCTCACGGGGCACAATCGGGGCGATTTCTGAATTGGACATGATTGAACTAACGACGGTCGGTGGAAATACTCATCTCGAACAACTTGGTAAACTCGGAACTCTCGGCACCGACATCCGGTCCTTCCGAAACCAGGATCGTCCATGGATCGCTCTCCCCCGTCCGGTAGGCCGCGTGCATCCCCAGATCCTCAAAACCCGCCGTCGCCGGAATCGACATCAGCCCGCTCTTGCTCACCCTCAGGATCCGCACGTCCCCGATGATCTCCCGATCCTCGTTCCTGAACTGCACCCGGATCGCCCCCTTGCCCTCACCCATCGTCACCTCCAGCACCGGCAGCAACTCGGTGCCGATCTGACACGCGTCGTCCAGCGTCGGCGCCCGCCAGTAGCTCACCGCGGAATCCACCGAAAGATGCATCCCCTTGATCGGAAAATCATTGCGGCTCACCTTGTTCGTCTCCTTCGGCAAACGGTTCAGCGAAACCAAAAGACCTCCCGCACCACCCACCAGCAACACCACCGCCAGAACGATCAATCCGATCTTCTCCACATGCGAAAGCGAAACCTTCGGCTTCAAATCCGCAAGCCCCCGCACGAGCTTGCCACCCGCCGACTCCGATGCCTTCTCCGCCGCCACCGCTCCTCCATCCGCCACGCCGGAAACCTCCGCCACGGTCTCATCCGCCTGCTCGCCCGCCTCCGCAGCCGCAGCCACCACGGTTCCCGCCGCTTCCACCTCGATTTCAGGCGCGGCCACCTCGTTTTCAGGCGCTTCCACCTCGTTTTCAGGCGCAGCCACCTCGTTTTCAGGCGCAGCCACCTCGATTTCAGGCGCGGCCACCTCGTTTTCAGCCGCTTCCACTGCTTCCACTGCTTCCACTGCTTCCACCGGCACCTTGGCAGGAGCATCTTCCCACAACTCCAAATCGTCGAACTCGGCCTCCGTCGCTGACAATCCCGCCTCGCGCTCCGGCTTCGCCTTGCCTTTAGGCTTCGGCACACTCTTGCGCGCCGCATCCATCGTCACCCGGCTCGACCCCTTTTCGCCCTTCTCACGCTTCCCACGTTTCCCCCTCGGCTGGGGCTTCACCATCTCCTTGGCTCGCTCCTTCTTCAATGGATCCCTCCTCGCCTCGGCATCCGCCCGCTTCTTCGCCTGCTTCTTCGCCCGCTTATCCGCCGAATCCACACCCGGCTTCTTCTTGGCCGGATCCATCCCCATCGGCTCCACCGGAACCGATGGCAGCTCCTGCATCTCCAAATCCTCGTCAAACGCCCACAAATCCAACTCGGTCGCATCACTGGAAAGATCTTCCAACGTCGGTCGGTGCCGCGGCGGTAAATATTTCCCTCCGGGGGAATTGGATTCTTTTTTGGAACTCATGGTGCTTGCTTCCGAGTAATTAACGAACGGAAACCCCTCTTGGCCAGTGCGAATCCTGTTTCGGGCAATCGCCATTTTCCAGAAGATTCGGATTGCCTTTAAGGCCCCTTATCGGCATCTCTGAACCCGCAAATCACACATTCCACCATGGCTGACAGAGACGAAAAAAATTCCCAAAATGTTGACGGCAAATACTACGTGGATGCCAACTGCATCGACTGCGACCTTTGCCGCGAAACCGCACCTGAAAACTTCGACCGCGCCGACGACGAAGGCTACTCCTACGTCAAGAAGCAACCCACCACCGACGAGGAAATCGCTCAGTGCCAAGAGGCCATGGACGGCTGCCCCGTCGAGGCCATCGGTGATGATGGCGACGAATAACCCCGGAAAACGGGCCAAACCATCCCGCAACACCGCCATTCGCAAGGCAATCCTCCGCGAATGGCGCGGTTGCGATGAGGCACTCGACCTCAACTCCGGCATCCACCACGCCGGCTCATTCATCGAGACGATCCTCGAATCCATCGGCGCCCGCGATGGACTGCGCGAAGATCAAGTCCGCGCCACCTGGAAACAACTCGCCGGCGATTTCATCTCACAACATACCGAGCCTGTTTCCGTGAAAAACGGCATGCTCGTCCTGCGGGTCACCCAGCCCGCAATGCGCTTCCACCTCGAACAAATGAAACCGATGCTGCTCAAACGCATCCAGTCCGAGCTCGGCGCCGACCAAATCCAGTCCGTGAAATTCAACCACGGCTGACCCCCACCTCCCACGCCCCCTCCCTCCCATGTTCCGAAACCTCATCTTCGACTGGTCAGGCACATTGGTCGACGACCTCGGCCCCGTCATCGAGGCCACCAATGCCGTCATCGGAAAATACGACATCGGCCCCTTCGACCGCGAATCCTTCCGCCGGCGCTTCCGCCTCCCCTATCAGGAATTCTACCGCGAACTCCTCCCCGATGTCCCGCTCGAGGAACTCGAGCGCCACTTCCGCCCCGCGTTCGAAGCCGCCCAATCCCCGGTCACCGTCATCCCCCACGCACGCGAGAAACTCGACTGGTGCAAACTCGCCGGCATCCGCACCTTCGTCCTCACCTCGATGGACCCCAAGGCATTCGAACGCCAAATGCTCGAATTCGGCTTCGCCGACCACTTCGAGGCAACCTACTCCGGCGTCCTCGACAAACGCGAAGTCATCCACCGCATCCTCGACATGCATGACCTCGACCCCGCTGAAACCGCGTTCGTCGGAGACATGACCCACGACATCGAAACCGCCCGCCACGGCGGCGTCGCCTCCATCGCCGTCCTCACCGGCTACAACCACCCGGAACTCCTCGCCGCCGTCCGCCCGGACCTCACCGTGCCCGATCTCGGCGTGCTCCGCTCACTCTTCGAAAAACGCCGCCCGGCCTCCTACCCCATCTCAACCGTCGGCGCCCTGCTCTACGACGACCGCGGACGCATCCTCATGGTCCGCACCCACAAATGGAACCACCGCTGGGGAATCCCCGGCGGAAAAATCAAACGCGGTGAACGATCCATCGACGCCCTCCACCGCGAAATCCTCGAGGAAACCTCATTGGAAATCTGCGACGCCCGCTTCGCCATGGCCCAGGACAGCATCGACTCGTCCGAATTCATCCGCCCCGAACACTTCATCCTCCTCAACTACGTCGCCCGCGTGTCCGGAACCGACGTCCGCCTCAACCAAGAAGCCCAGGAATTCGCCTGGCTGGCACCCACCGACGCCCTCGGACTCGACCTCAACCAACCGACCCGCACCCTCCTGCTCGAATCCATCGCACGCGGCCTGATCCCGAATGCCAATGCCTGACACCATCGAAATCCAACGCCTCGAACTGCGCACCCACATCGGCGTGCCGGATCAGGAACGAGCCGCCGCCCAGTCGCTCTGGCTCACCCTGCGCATGACCCCCACGCTGGGTTTCGACCACCTCGCCGACGACATCGCAAAAACCGTCGACTACGACCAAGTCGCCACCGAACTCAAACAACTCGCCGCCGCGAAACCCAGGAATCTCATCGAGACCCTCGCCGCCGAGATCGCCGCCCACCTCCTCTCACACCATCCGCTGGACTCCGTCTCCATCCGGATCGAAAAACAAATCCTTCCGGACACCGACTGCGTCGCGGTCGAAATCGAACGCCACCGCTAACCCGGCCGACCCTCCCCGGGGCCGGAACCACCGCGCCGCGCACACTCCCGTTTCCACGCGCCCCGCTGCCAGAGCAGGCTAGACGATCTTCAACCTCGCCAAATCCTGCGAGTCGATCATCCCGACCGGAATCTGGTCCTCGTCGAGCACCACCACATCGTCAATCCGGTTCTCCCCGAGCGTCCGCAACGCCTCCACCGCCAGCGCGTCCGCCTGCACCGTGATCGGCTGCTTCGTCATCAAATCCACCACGGGCTTCCCGCCCAACAACGGGTCCGCCCGGAAACACCGGGCAAAATCACCGTGCGTGAAGATCCCCGCCAATCCGCCGCCATCCTCCAGAATCACGCATGCCCCGGCACGCGCCGCATTCATCGCATCCAGCGCCGCAAACACATCGGCGTCCATGCCAACAGTCGGCAGGTTCTGATCCGAACGCATGATATCGGACACCTTCGTGAGCAAGGCCCGCCCCAGCGATCCGCCGGGATGATATCTCGCAAAATCCTTCTCCGTGAATCCACGGCTCTCCAACAACACCATCGCAAGCGCATCCCCCATCGCCAGCATCGCCGTCGATGACGAAGTCGGCGCCAGATTCAACGGACACGCCTCCCGCTCGACCGACGTATCCAACACCACATCGCTCAAGCGGCCCAATGTCGAATCCCACTTCCCGGTCAACGCCACCACCCCCACGTCGAAACGCTTGATGAACGGCATCAGATTCAGCAGCTCTTTGGTCTCACCCGAGTAGGAAAGCGCCAAAACCGCATCACCGTCCGACAACAAACCCAAATCCCCGTGCAGCGCGTTCTGCGAGTCCAGAACCACCGCGGTCGCCCCGGTCGAGTTAAGCGTCGCCGCGATCTTCAAACCGATGTTTTCCGATTTCCCCACCCCCACAACCACGATCTTCCCCCGGTTGTCCAACCGCTCGTGCAACAACCGAACCGCCTCCTCGAAACGACCGTCCAGACTCCCCGACATCCGCCGCAACCCCTCAACCTCGATATCAATCACGTTTCTTCCCTTCGCCAGAAAATCCATACGGAATTCATAACTTCACCCCCCCGGCTGGCAAGCACCGAGATACGCTTTGCTCTCGCCAAAATCCTCCCAAACCGCCATTTTCAAGCCATGAAACCCCTGTTTCAGGCCATCCTCGCCTGTCTCATCATCGTTCCGGCGTGCTTCGCCACCACGATCACCGTGATCCCCATCTTCGAACCGCTCAGCCTCCACGGCACCGATAGCGACGAAGCACCCAGCGATACCGAAGAAGCACTCCAAGCCTGCGTCCTCTCCCGACCCAAAGCCATGACCGGCGCCTTCCCCGAGGTCCTCGTCGACGCCATCCGCAGCCCCCACCTCATCCCCACCAACAACCCGAACTATCAGGCGGCCGAAGCCAATCTCCTCGTCCTCTGCAACATCGGAATCGAAACCACCATGACCGACGACGGACTCATGGTCCGCTTCAACGTCGCCCAACTCACCATCCCCGAGGAAGTCGACCTCACCTCCCGCCAAATCCTCAAACTCGCCATCATCGCCGTCAGGAAAACCCTCGAACAATACCAAGCCGGCCAAACCCAACCACTCGACGTCACCCTCGTCATCGACGGAACCGACGAAGGAAAACGCGGCCTCCTCGACCTCGCATCCCGCTTCACCGTCGACCCCCTGACAAGCCGTTGAAATCCCTCGGTTTTCCACTTCCCAAACCCGCCTGAAAAACGTTTTCTCAGCCATCCCCGCACAGCATGCCAATCCCGAAAAAAGATCCCCGTCCGTTCAAACGCGCCATCCTCAAACTCAGCGGTGAAGCCCTCCGCGGAAAAGACTCGAAAGACAATATCTCTCCCGAGATCGTCGACCGCATCGCCCGCGAAATCCGCGAGGCCGTCGATACCGGCCTCGAACTCGGAATCGTCGTCGGCGGAGGAAACTTCTGGCGCGGCGCATCCGCATCCGCACGCGGCATGGACCGCGCCACCGCCGACTACGTCGGAATGCTCGCCACCGTCATGAACGCCCTCGCACTCGAAGGCGCCCTCGAACACCACGGCGTCTCCTGCTCGGTCCAGTCCGCCATCGAAATGAAAAACGTCGCGGAAACCTTCATCCGCCGCAAGGCCCAGAGCCAGCTCGATTCCGGAAAAGTCGTCATCTTCGCCGCCGGAACCGGCAGCCCGTTCTTCTCCACCGACACCACCTCCGCCCTCCGCGCCTCGGAAATGGGCGCCGACGTCATCCTCAAGGCAACCCAGGTCGACGGCGTCTACGACTCGGACCCGCGCAAAAACCCCGACGCCAAACGCTACGAAACCGTCACCTTCCACGAGTGCATCTCCCAACGCCTCAACGTCATGGACGCCACCGCGTTTTCACTCTGCATGGACAACCACATCCCGATCATCGTCTTCGAACTCGCACCCGACGGCAACCTCTCCCACGCCCTGCGCGGCCAACCGATCGGAACCCTCGTCCACGGCGAGTGAACCCCCTTTCCCCCGAAACCTAACATACTAATCCCATGGATCCCGACGAAGCCATCCTCGAAGCCGAAGACGCGATGAACAAATGCGTCGAATACCTCAACCAGGAGTTCACCGGCGTGCGCACCGGCAAGGCCAGCCCCGCACTCATCGAAAACCTCGACGTCCGCGTGCACTCCTACGGCACCACCTCCAAACTCAAGGCACTCGCGGTCATCAACACCCCGGAACCCCGCATGCTCATGGTCCAGCCATTCGACCCGTCCACCACTCCGGACATCGAACGCGCCATCCGTGAAAGCAACCTCGGACTCAACCCCGCCGCCGCCGACCGCTCACTCCGCGTCCCCATCCCGGAACTCTCCGAAGAACGCCGGCGCGACATGGTCAAACTCATCAAACAACTCGCCGAGGAAGCCAAAGTCCGCCTCCGCGCCGCCCGCAAGGACGCCATGGACGCCGCCAAAAAAATGAAGGCCAACAACGTGCTCACCGAAGACAGTAAAAAAGACTTCGAGGGCGAAGTGCAGGAACTCACCAACAAATACACCAAGAAAATCGACGAACTCGCCGTCGCCAAGGAAGCCGACCTGATGAAAATCTGACCGATTTCACGGCCCTCGCCGGATTTCCCCGCGATCAATCAACCCCAACAAAAACGCCGCCCGATCGAGGGCGGCGTTTTTTCGTGTAAAGCTCGGATCGTCCCAGTCCCTCGGACCGTCCCAGTCCGCCTCACACCTTGAGCTGCGCGTGCTTCAGCGCCGCCTCCACAAACCCGGCAAACAACGGATGCGGGTAGTTCGGCTTCGACTGGAACTCCGGATGAAACTGCGCCCCAATGTAGAACGGATGCTTCGGTAGCTCGACAATCTCCACCAACCCCTCCTCCGCCGATACCGAGGAAATCACCAGCCCGCCTTCCTGCAGCCGGTCCTGATAGTCGGAGTTGAATTCGTAGCGGTGGCGGTGGCGCTCGAAGATCCGCTCGTCGCCATCATACAACTCAGCCACCTGGGTCCCCGCAAACAGAATCGCCTCGCTCGACCCCAGGCGCATCGTCGCCCCCATGTCCTCGATGCCCTTCTGCTCTTCCTGCAGACAGATCACCGGATGCTTGGTCGCCTTGTCGAACTCCGTCGAGTTCGCCCCTTCCAGCCCGCACACGTTGCGCGCAAACTCGATCGTCGCAATCTGCATCCCCAGACAAATCCCGAAATACGGAATCTCCCTCTCCCGCGCATACTGCGCCGCCAGAATCTTGCCCTCGGTCCCGCGGTCGCCGAAACCACCCGGAACCAGAATGCCATCCACCTCCCCGATCACCGCTTCCGCCCCGTGATCCTCGATCGCCTCACTGTCCACCCGCACAATGTGAACCTTCACGTCATGGTGCGCACCGGCATGAATCAATGACTCGTAAATCGACTTGTACGCGTCCTGCAACTCGATGTATTTCCCGACCACCGCAACCGTCGCCTTGTTGCGCGGATGAATCACCCGCTGCACGAACCGCTCCCAATCCTCCAGCGCCGGCGAAGGCGTGTGCCCCAACCCGATCTTGTCCACCACCAACCGGTCGATCTTGTCGCGCCGCAAATCCAGCGGACATTCGTAAATCGTGTGGTCCACATCCCGGAACGCCACCACATTCTTGCGCTCGACGTTGCAGAACATCGCAATCTTGCGCCGGTTGTCCTCGTCCAAATCCGTCTCCGTCCGGCAAATGATGATGTCCGGCTGAATCCCGATCTCCCGCAGCTTAGCCACCGACTGCTGCGTCGGCTTCGTCTTCGCCTCACCCGCCGCCTTGATGAACGGAAGCAGCGTCACGTGAATGAAACACACATTCTCCTTGCCCACCTCAAGCGCATACTGCCTCAGCGCCTCCAGAAACAACAAACCCTCCATGTCACCCACCGTGCCGCCGATCTCCGTGATCAGCACGTCCACGTCCGGATTGTTCTCCGACACCTCGTGAATCCGCGCCTTGATCTCGTTGGTCACGTGCGGAATGAACTGCACCGTCTTGCCCAGGTATTCCCCCCGGCGTTCCTTCCGGATCACCGAGTCAAACACCTGCCCGGACGTCAGGTTGTTCATCCGCGACAACACCCCGCTGGTGAACCGCTCATAGTGCCCGAGATCCAGATCCGTCTCCGCCCCGTCATCCAGCACATACACCTCGCCGTGCTGAAACGGAGACATCGTCCCCGGATCCACGTTCAAATACGGATCGAACTTCTGCATCAGGACCTTGAGTCCCCGCTGTTCGAGCAACGTGCCAATCGAAGCGGCCGCCAGCCCCTTTCCGAGAGATGAAACCACGCCGCCGGTGACAAAAATGTACTTCATATGTTAGTTGGAATGAGGGTCAGTGAAATTGAATCAGTTCTTCGATCGCCATGGCCTGCTCCGGCGTGTCCACCCCGGGCGACTTGTCCTCCGTCGGCAATACCCGGATCGACGCACCGTTTTCAAGCGCCCGCAGTTGTTCGAGCGACTCCGCCTGCTCGAGCGGAGACTGGGGCCAAGTCACGAAGCGCTCCAGAAAACTCCGCGTATACGCGTAAATTCCCTTGTGACGGTAAACCGGCAGCCCGGCCACCGGATTGCGGAAAAACGGCAGCGGAGAACGCGAAAAATAAAGCGCCCTGCCATCCAGCGCCATCACCACCTTCACCACGTTCGGATCCGCCACCGCCGGATCGTCAACCGCCAGCGGATTCGCCGCCGTCGCCATGTCCGGCCCGCCGTCCGCCGTGATCACCGCAGCCAACTCGTCGATCAACCGCGGATCAATCAGCGGCTCGTCACCCTGCACGTTCACAATGTGCGTCGCCTCGGGAAGCGCCCGAACCGCCTCCGCGATCCGGTCCGTCCCGGTCTCATGCTCCGCGGACGTCATCACCACCCTGCCCCCGAATCCCGTCACCGCCTCGAAAATCCTCTCGTCATCCGTCGCCACCAGCATCCCCGCCAGATTCTCACACGCCCCGCAACGCTCCCAAACATGCTGCACCAGCGGTTTCCCCCCGATCACATGCAAGGGTTTCCCCGGGAAGCGGGAAGAACCCCAACGCGAGGGAATGACGGCGAAAACACGACTGACGGAAGAAGATTGAGGCACGCTTGCGTAAGGTTGGAAAACGGTACACCAGCCCCGGCCGCCCGGACAAGAGCGGTTTCGTGAAATTCACCAATCAAATCATCCGCAGTCCGGACACACCCCGAAAAACTCCAACTCGTGGTAGAGCCCGCGAAACCCGGTCTTCTCACGGATCTCCTCCTCCAACTTGTGCACCGGGCACGGAGCATCCACCGCCGCAATGCTCCCGCACTTCGTGCAAATCAGGTAGTCACTGTGCTTCCCCGGCACCACCAGCGTGAAATACGCCGCCCGCTCGTGCAGCCCCAGCCGCCTCACAATCCCGTGATCCGCCAGCCGCCGCAACAACCGGAACACCGTCGCCTGATCACAAACATCAGCCAACCGGTCGGATCCCGCCAACTCCGCCAGCGTCATCGGCCGGTCCTCCTCCACCAGGGTCGAGAACAACTCCTGCATCGCCTTCGTCCGCCGCAGGCCCAGCTCCCTGCAACGCGCGACCGCCTGATCCACTATCGTCTGATTCGCACTCAAAATAATTCGTTCTGTGAGTCGTCGCCCCGGGTTTCCGGCACCGCAGCACCGATTTTTCCATACGCCGCAGGCAGCGCGATCCGCCCCCTCGGCGTCCGCATCAAATACCCCTGCATGATCAAAAACGGCTCGTGCACCTCCTCAATGGTCGCCGCATCCTCGCCCAATGCAACCGCCAGCGAATTCAACCCCACCGGCCCGCCGCCAAACTTGTAAATCATCACCTCCAGCAGACGCTTGTCCATCTCGTCCAACCCCTGCGAATCAATCTCGATCATCGCCAGCGCCTGGTCCGCCACCACACCCGTGATCGTCCCGTCACCCCGCACCTGCGCGAAATCCCGCACCCACCGCAACAACGAGTTCGCCACCCGCGGAGTCCCGCGCGCCCTCGACGCCACCTCCAGCGCACCAGCACGCTCGATCGGCACATCCAGCAACCCGGCCGACCGCTCGATGATTTCCGCCAACTCCTCATGCGTGTAGTAGTCCAGACGGTTCACCAGGCCAAACCGCGACCGCAACGGCGCCGTCAGCATGCCCGACCTCGTCGTCGCCCCCACCAGCGTAAACCGCGGCAAATTGATCTGAATCGACCGCGCCGACGGCCCGGAATCAATGATGATGTCCAACCGGTAATCCTCCATCGCCGGATACAAATACTCCTCGATCGCCGGATGCAGCCGGTGAATCTCGTCAATGAACAGAATGTCACCCTTCTGGATATTCGTCAGCACCCCCGCCAAATCCCCCGCCTTCTCAATCTGTGGACCGGATGTCGTGTGCAACTGCGTGCCCGCCGCACTCGAAATCAAATTCGCCAGCGTCGTCTTCCCCAACCCCGGCGGCCCCGAAAGCAACACGTGGTCCAGCACGTCGTCCCGGCGCTTCGCCGCCTCCAGCATCAACAGCAAACGCTCCTTCACCTTCTCCTGACCGATGAACTCGGAAAACACCGGCGGACGCAGCGAAACATCGAATGCGCTCGCCGGTGCGGTGGTGGCCTCTTGATAAAAAGTCTCAGACATCTCGCGGAACCTCGCCATTCCAACCCACTCCACGCCCCTACGGAAGCGCCAATTTCACCAACATACACCCGCTCCATTCCCGCTTGCCCTCACCCCACCGTGCCCTAGCATCCCCGCTGCCCCAAGCCACGCCGCTCATGAAAAGCATCTTCGTCGAAAAAAAGGCCGCCCACAACATCGAGGCCAGAACCCTCCTCCACGACCTCCGGGAATCCCTCACCCTGCCCGGACTCGAAAACGTCCGCGTCATCCAGCGCTACGACCTCGGCGGACTCACCGACGATCAGTTCCAAAACGCCGCCTGCCACATCCTCTCCGAACCCCAGGTCGACCAAACATCCGAATCCCTCGACCTCGCGGAAAATGAATCCGCCTTCGCCGTCGAATACCTCCCCGGACAATTCGACCAACGCGCCGACTCCGCCGCCCAATGCGTGCAAATCCTCACCGGCCGCGAAAAACCCGAGGTCTACTCCACCAAAGTCATCGTCCTCGCAGGATCCCTCACCCCCGCGGAAACCAACGCCGTCAAATCCTACGTCATCAACGCCGTCGACTCCCACGAAGTCCCCGTCGCCAACGTCATCGAACGCGCCAAACCCACCACCCCGGACGACGTCGCCATCCTCACCGGATTCTCATCCGCCGACCCCGCCGCAATCCGCGCCGATCACGGCCTCGCCATGTCCGCCGAAGACGTCGCCTTCTGCCAGTCCTACTTCCGCGACCAGGAACAACGCGACCCGAGCATCACCGAAATCAAAATGCTCGACACCTACTGGTCCGACCACTGCCGCCACACCACCTTCCTCACCAAAATCGACAACGTCACCTTCGACGAACAAGCCACCGCACCCATCCAAAACGCCTGGCAGTCCTACCTCGACACCCGCAACAACCTCGGCCGTGACGACAAACCCGTCACCCTCATGGACATCGCCCTCATCGGCATGCGCGAACTCCGCGCCTCCGGCGAACTCGACAACCTCGAAGTCTCAGAGGAAGTCAACGCCGCCTCCATCGTCGTCCCCGTCGAAATCTCAAATCTCAAATCTGAAATTTCAGATCCAGTCCGCGAGGAATGGCTCATCCAGTTCAAAAACGAAACCCACAACCACCCCACCGAAATCGAACCCTTCGGTGGCGCCGCCACCTGCCTCGGCGGCTGCATCCGCGACCCCCTCTCCGGCCGCTCCTACGTCTATCAGGCCATGCGCGTCACCGGCGCCGGCAACCCGCTCACCCCGTTCGCCGAAACCCTCCCCGGCAAACTCCCGCAGAAAAAAATCTGCCAGGTCGCCGCTCACGGATACTCGTCCTACGGCAACCAAATCGGCCTCGCCACCGGCCAGGTCGCCGAAGTCTATCACCCCGGCTACGTCGCCAAACGCCTCGAAATCGGCGCAGTCGTCGCCGCCGCCCCACGCTCCCAGGTCTTCCGCGGATCACCCGCACCCGGCGACGTCATCCTCCTCATCGGCGGCCGCACCGGACGCGACGGCGTCGGCGGCGCCACCGGATCATCCAAGGAACACACCGACACCGCACTCGAAAACTCCGCCGAAGTCCAAAAGGGCGACGCCCCCACCGAGCGCAAAATCCAACGCCTGTTCCGCAACCCGGAACTCACCCGCAAAATCAAAATCTGCAACGACTTCGGCGCCGGCGGCGTCTCCGTCGCCATCGGCGAAATCGCTCCCTCGCTCGTCATCAACCTCGACGCCGTCCCGAAAAAATACGACGGCCTCGACGGCACCGAACTCGCCATCTCCGAATCCCAGGAACGCATGGCCGTCTGCGTCGACCCCGCAGAAATCGACTACTTCATCGCCGAGGCCGACAAGGAAAACCTCGAATGCGTGCACGTCGCCGACGTCACCGACACCGGCCGCCTCGTCATGACCTGGCGCGGAAAAACCATCGTCGACCTCTCCCGCGAATTCCTCGACACCAACGGCGTCCAGCAAACCGCAACCATCCACGTCAACTCCCCCCGGGAACTCGAAGCCCAACCCGCCACATCCCTCGAACAACAACTCGCATCCCTCAACGTCTGCTCCCAAAAAGGCCTCGGCGAAATCTTCGACGGCTCCGTCGGCGCCGGCACCGTGCTCTGGCCGTTCGGCGGCGCAAACCAACTCACCCCGCCGGACGCCATGGTCGCCAAACTCCCGCTGCTCGAAGGCGATACCGACGTCTGCACCTACATGAGCTGGGGCTACGACCCCGACCTCTCATCCGCATCCCCATTCCACGGCGCGGTCTACGCCGTCACCGAATCGGTCTGCAGGGCCGTCGCCGCCGGCGCACGCCTCGCCGACGTCCGCCTCACCCTCCAGGAATTCTTCCCCAAACTCGGCACCGACCCGAAACGCTGGGGACTCCCGTTCGCCGCCCTGCTCGGCGCATGGCACGCCCAACACTCGCTCCGCCTCGCCGCCATCGGCGGCAAGGACTCGATGTCCGGCTCCTTCAACGATCTCGACGTCCCGCCCACCCTCGTCTCATTCGCCCTCGCACCCGGCAAGGCCAGCAACGCCACATCTCCCGAGTTCAAACAAAGCGGATCCACGGTCTCCCTGGTCTCCGTCCCGCTCGATGCCGACCAACTCCCCGACTTCGAAGCCCTCAGACAAACCGCCGAGTCCCTCCACACACTCAACCAATCCGGCACCTTCCTCGCCCTCCACCACATCGGCAAACCCGGCCTCGCCGCCGCCATCGCCAAGTGCTGCTTGGGCAACTCCATCGGCTTCAAATCCTCCACCGGTCTCACCCCGCAACAACTCGCCGCACCCCGCTACTTCACCTTCCTCGTCGAACACACCGGCCCGCTCCCCGCGGAACTCAAGCCCCAAGCCATCGGCACCACCACCGCCGAACCCACCCTCATCCTCGGCACGGAAACCCACACGCTCGCCACGCTCCAGGCCGCCTGGCAGGGCACCCTCGAACCGATCTACCCGACCAAGTCGGAAATCGCCGATCAAGGAGCGCAAGTCGAAGACATCCCCTTCTTCACCACCTGCGCCACCACCCGCAGCACCCAATCCCCGGCCGGCAAACCGAAGGTCATCATCCCCTCGTTCCCCGGAACCAACAGCGAATACGACTCCGCCAAAGCCTTCCGCGAAGCCGGGGCCGACGCCGAAATCCTCGTCTTCAGGAACCTCACGTCCAATCACATCGAGCAATCGCTCAAACAACTCGCCGCCAGAATCAACGAGTCCCAAATCCTCATGTTCCCCGGCGGATTCTCCGCTGGTGACGAACCCGACGGCTCCGCCAAATTCATCGCAACCATCATCCGCAACCCGCGCATCGCGGATGCCATCATGGACCTCCTCCAAAACCGCGACGGCCTCATCCTCGGCATCTGCAACGGCTTCCAGGCACTCGTCAAAACCGGCCTCGTCCCCTTCGGCGAAATCCGCGAACCCGCCGCAACCGCCCCCACCCTCGTCCACAACAACATCGGCCGCCACGTCTCCTGCTACGCCACCACCCGCGTCGTCAGCACCCTCTCACCCTGGCTCTCCCAGTGCCAACCCGGCGACCTCCACGCCATCCCCGTCTCCCACGGCGAAGGCAAATTCTACGCCAGCCCGGAGACCGTCGCCACCCTCGCCAACAACGGCCAAATCGCCACCCAATACTGCGACGCCTCCGGCAACCCGTCCATGGACACCACCGTCAACCCCAACGGATCCCTCGCCGCCATCGAAGGCATCACCAGCCCGTGTGGACGCGTCTTCGGAAAAATGGCACACTCCGAACGCGCCGGCTCCCAAGTCGCCAAAAACATCCCCGGAAACAAAGCCCAGCCGCTCTTCTCCAGCGGCGTCTCCTACTTTTCCTGAAACCCGATCCCATGCGCGCCCACATCCTCCAACACGTCGAATTCGAAGGCCCCGGCAGCATCACCCCGTGGCTCACCACCCGCGGCTGGTCCATCACCAGCCAGCTCGTCTCGGAATCCACCGCATTTCCCGACCCCGCGGAAATCGACTTCCTCATCATCATGGGCGGCCCGATGAGCGTGCACGACGACGCCGCTCACCCCTGGCTCGTCGCGGAAAAATCCTTCATCAAAGCCTTCCTCGACACCAGCAAACCCACCCTCGGCATCTGCCTCGGCGCCCAACTCATCGCCTCGGTCCTCGGCGCCAGCGTCCACAAAAACGCCTGCCCGGAAATCGGCTGGTTCCCCATCGAGGGCACCACCCCCACAACCCCGGACACCTTCCAGTTCCCCGCCTCCACCGAAGCATTCCACTGGCACGGCGATACCTTCGCCCTCCCCGCAAACGCCACCCTCCTCGCCAGCAGCGAAGCCTGCACCAACCAGGCATTCCAATTCGGCAATGCCACCATCGGCCTCCAGTTCCACCTCGAAACCACAACCGAGTCCATCCACGCACTCATCGAACACGGCCGCGACGAACTCGAACCGTCCGAATTCGTCCACTCGGAAAACCAAATCCTCGCCCAGGAACCCGCCCACTACCAAATCCTCAACCAGGAAATGACCCGCCTGCTCGAATGGTTGACATCCCGGTGTTAGCCCCCCCCCGCGGAGACTCCTCCTGCGGCAACCGGATCAGCCCCGCCACCGGTCCGATCGCCGAAGTCCATCACCCCGACTGCGTCGCCAAGCACCCTGCAATCGGCGCCGTCGTCACCGCCGCACCGCGCTCCTACGTCTTCCGCGGGCCCCATCCATCCGCGCCCACCTCTCCCCATCACCAAGGGAAACTCATTGACTACGATCCCCCAAATCGTCAATCAAAAAAGTTTTCCCTGTGGCACGGATTTTGCTTCACAGGGTTTTGCGAAACCCTACCTTCACCCCGGCAAGCAATTTTCCCGCCATGCCGGACGCATTTCTCCATCAATCGCTCTCACAGCAGCAGACTCTTGCGCCACAAATGCGCAAGAGCCTCGAAATCCTGCAGGCTGGAACGATGGAACTTGCCACCATCATCAACCAGTCGCTTGAGGCAAACCCCGTCCTCGAAGACGCCACCGAGTCCATCTCCCTCGACGCCGAAGGCCCCACCCCGGAAGAAGCCGACTCGCTCGACTACCTCAACGAAACCGACGACGACTGGCGCGACAACTCCATCATCGAGGGGAAATCATCACCCTGGACCACCGAAGACGAAGAACGCCGCCAGCGCCTCTACGACTCGATCGTCGCCCCGGAAACCCTCCAACAACACCTCCAGCAACAACTCGACCTCGCCATGGTCGAACCTGCGGTCAAAGACGCCGCCCAAAGCCTCATCGGAAACCTCGACGAACGCGGCCTGCTCGACCTCCCGGCCGAGGAACTCGCCATCCGCCTCGAGATCAAACCAGACGCCCTCAAGGAAGCGCTCACCCTCATCCAGTCATTCGACCCCGCGGGCGTCGGCGCCGCAGACATCCGCGAAGCCCTCCTCCTCCAACTCGAACGCAAAACCGGCCGCGACACCATCGAATACAAAATCGTCCGCGACCACCTCCACGACCTCGCCCGCAAACGCCAGCCACAAATCGCCAAGGCCCTCGGCACCAGCGTCGACCGCGTCGCCGAAGCCGCCGAACGCATCGGCCGCCTCAGCCCCAATCCCGGCGGCGACTTCAACCCCTCCGGAAATCCCTACATCCTCCCCGACGTCATCATCACCAAAAACGACGACGGCAGACTCGAAGCCAAACTCACCGGAGAACACCTGCCCAACCTCCGCATCAACGACTTCTACAAGGACATGGTCGGAAAATCCGGCATCGACCAGAAAGCCCGCCAGTTCCTCCGCGACCAAATCCGCGACGGCCGCAGCCTCATCCGCTCGGTCTCCCTCCGCCAGGAAACCATCCTCGCCATCGCCCACAAACTCATCGAACACCAGACCGACTTCTTCAACAAGGGCCCGCGCTACCTGCGCCCGCTCACCATGAACGAAATCGCCGACGAACTCGAACTCCACGCCACCACCGTCTCCCGCGCCGTCGCCGGCAAATACATGCTCACCCCACAGGGCCTCACCGAAATGCGCTCGTTCTTCGCCACCGGCTACCAAACCAACGACGGCGCCGAAGTCTCGAACGCCGGCGTCCGCGAAGCACTCCAACAACTCGTCGACGCCGAAAACCCCGCCAAACCCCTCTCCGACGAGTCCCTCATGAAGGAACTCAAAAAACAGGGCATCAAGGTCGCTCGCCGCACCATCGCCAAATACCGCGAACAACTCGGCATCCTCCCCTCACACCTCCGCAAGACCTTCTAACCCGCCACCGGACAAGAGCGGCGCAGCATCTCCGCCGGCACTAACAAATAGCCGACGCACCAGCGCCCCCACCCTCAAGCGCCCGCAAATCCACTCCCCAAAAACAGGAGCGGCGGAGCATGTCCGCCGGCACCAACAAATAGCCGACGCACCAGCGCCCCACCCTCAAACGCCGGCAGATCCACTCACAGGATCGACCCCGGCCCGTAAGCCGCCGCCTCCGGAAACTTCGCCTCCAGCGCCTTCACCGCATCCGCGAACGCCGCGATCTGCGCCTTCGCCGCGCCACTTTCCCGGTCCCCCTTCGCGAGGATCGCATCCAGCGCCTCACGCGTGAGACCCAGCCGCACATCACCCGCGAGCCGCTCCACAAGATCGTTCTTCTCCACCTTCCCGGCGCGCAGGTCATTCACCGTCGCCACCGCGTGCTCCTTGATCGCCTCGTGCGCACTCTCGCGCCCGACCCCCGCCTTCACCGCCTCCATCATGATCGTCGTCGTCATCAGGAACGGCAGGTAATGCGCCGTCTCCGCACCAATCACCGCCTCATACGCATCCATCTGGTCCAGCACCGTCAGGAAGGTCTCGAACATGCCGTCAATCGCATAAAACGAATCCGGCAGCATCACCCGCCGCACCACCGAGCACGACACATCACCCTCATTCCACTGGTCACCTGCCAGCCCCGCCGCCATCGCCAGGTAACCCTTCAGGATCACGTGGAAACCATTCACCCGCTCGCACGAACGCGAATTCATCTTGTGCGGCATCGCGCTCGATCCCGTCTGCCCCGGCGCAAACCCCTCGCTCGCCGTCTCATTGCCCGCCATCAAACGCAGCGTCTTGCAAAACGACGACGGCCCCGAACAAAGATCCGTCAAGACCGCCACCACCCGCATGTCCAGCGAGCGCGGATACACCTGCCCCACATTCGTCCACACCGCCGGCATCCCCAGATGCTCCACCACCCGCTTCTCAAGCTCCGCCACTTTCCCCGCATCCCCGTCAAACAACGAAAGCTGGTCCATCTGCGTGCCCACCGCACCCTTCAAGCCCCGCACCGCATACCCGCCGATCACCGCCTCCAGCGCCCTCAGCGAATCGAGCACCTCCTCGCCAAACATCGAAATCCGCTTCCCGAACGTCGTCGGCTGCGCCGCCACATTGTGCGTCCGCGCCGTGATCACCAGCTCGCTCCACTGCTCGGACCTCTCGCGCATCCTCCTCAGCACCGAAACCGTCTTGTCCCGCACCAGCAACAACGAACGATACACCTGCAGCTGCTCGACGTTCTCCGTCAAATCCCGCGACGTCATCCCCTTGTGCACCTGCTCGTGCCCAGCCAGATCATTGAACTCCTCGATCCGCGCCTTCACATCGTGCCGCGTCACCCGCTCGCGCTCCATGATCGACGCCAGATTCACCTCGTCCTTCACCTTCTCATACGCCGCGATCGCCTCCGCCGGAACATCCAGACCCAAATCCTTCTGCGCCTTCATCACGGCAATCCAAAATTCACGTTCCAGCAAAATCCGGCCCTCCGGGGACCAAATGGCTTGAAGGGCGGGCGAGGCGTAGCGTTCGGCAAGGACGTTGGAAATCACGCGCGAAGTCTGAAACGACCGCCGCCCCCATGCAAACCCCAAAAACCCCCATCCGCCAGCCCCCCATCCGGCCGCCCCACATCCGGCCGCCCCACACCCGACCGCCCCACATCCGGATCGGATGGGGTCATGGGGATTGCGCCCCATGACCCTTCCACACCACCGGACATGCGGTTTTCCGCATCCGGCGGTTGAACCCAGCTTCTATTCACCTGCCGACTCCAGATGCTGATGCGACTTCCCAAGGGATGAT
>JAUTCT010000042.1 GCA_030673875.1 Verrucomicrobiota bacterium JB025
GACCAGGTTGTAGAGGTTGTCCTCGCGTCGCTCCGCATTCTTGTGGAACTCCTCGAGCATCCGGTAACAGGCGTAGGCACCGCGGGTGTTGCCGTTTTTCTCAAACAGGTATGCGGTGGCGGCCAGCTTGGTGATCGCGACGGATTTGTCGCTCCTCTTTGATTTGTCGAGGTTCTCGAGGTCGGCTTCGAGCTGCTGCTTGATCAGGCGGCGGCCGCCGTCGAGCACGCTGGGGACGGATCCGATCCCCTTGAGGTAGGAAGTCGTGTCGTCAATCGCGACCGAGGTGTCCGGCACGAACTGGTAGAGGGCGAGGGCACCGCGGTCCATCCCGGCGGCGATCGCGTCTCCGGCGAGCTTCATGAACACCGACGAATAGCGCTGCATCTCGAACGGGTCGATGACCAGGTTGCCGCGGTTTTTCGCGATGAAATCAATCAGCGCCTGCTCGTTTTGGGTCATCACGACGCCGGTCACGAGCGACTGGAAGCCCTTGATGATGTCGCTGTCCGCGGTCGGGAAGGTCGACTTGTTGCGGATCGCGATCTCGAGGTAGTCATTGCCTTCGGGGATCTTGCCGAGTTCGTAGCTGCAGATGGCGAGGCTGACGTAGAGGGTGCCGGGCTGATACTTGTCCCTGGCCTTGTCGTGCTCCTTGATGAATTTCTTGAACTTGTCCAGCGCGAGCTGCCAGTCCTTGCCGCCGATCGCGGCCTCGCCGGCACGCAGCAGCGAGAGCTTGTGGAAGGTGTTGCCGGTTTTCTCGCCGTTCGGGAAATCCTTGTAACAGGTGTCGAAGGACTGGAGGGCCGCCGCATAGTTCTTCAGCTGCATCTCGCAAATCCCCTTGCGGTAGTAGATGGTGCCGAACTGCGGACCGAACAACTGGAGCGGCTGGTTCTTGCCGTAGTCATCGACGGCCTTCTGGTTGAGCTTCAGGGCTTCCTGCCACTGGCCGGCCTTCATGGCCTCGAGGCCCTTGTTGACGAGTTCTCCGAGCGGGACTTCCTGCGCGGTGGCGGTTGCCGCCAGCATCAGCGGAATGGCGCACAATGCGCTGGCGAGGGGAGTGAGGAAACGTCGAACATTCATGACTTCAAACGGGGTATGTGAGGAAAGGTGAACGATTGGCTTGATCCGCGCGCGGGAGCATTCCCGCACGTGGAAGAATCCACCCGCCTTGAGGTTTTCGCTAGGGCTTTCTTTCGGCTCGCCGCGATCTCCTCAGTCGAGCAGGTCGGTGAACGTGACCGAGTTGATGTTCACGCCGGCGAGGGCGTTGAGCACGTCGATCACGCGCTGTTGGGAGGCGTCCCCATCGGCATAAACCTGAACGAGAGGCTTGGAGTTCGCCGCTTTGGCCGCCTGGGAGTAAATCTCGAGCTGACCCGTGAGCAGCGGAAGCTCACGAACGCTTTCGTCGCTGTCCATCGGCTGCTGGCCTGCGCCGACACCGGTGTAGATCGCGCCGTTGGCCTCGATGCGGATGAACATCGGATCGATCACCGGCTGCTCCTGGCTCGGGTTTGCGGCCGGCAGCGCCATCCCCAGATCGCTCTCACGCGGGGTGATGGTCGACGTGACGAGGAAATAAATGAGCAGCAGGAAACAGACGTCAATCAGCGAGGAAATGTCGAGCGCCGGCTCGGCTTCCTCGACTTTGTCGTATTTTTTATGGCGGGCCATGGTTGGGCTGGGATGGGTCGGGTTGGATCAGGGCTCGCGAACGAAGACGGCGAACACCACCTGATCGACACCGGCACGGGCGGACGAACGGATCGCCTTGCGGCTGTGTTTGAAAACGGTTTCCTTGTCACCCCGGAGGTGGAGCTTGGACTTCACACCCAGCGATTCGTGGCGCTCTTTGGCGGCCTTCACGTAGTCGTAGATTTCCTCATCGCCCGGCAGGATGGTGTTGAAATCCTCGGCGGTGTAGGTGCCGTCCTCGCGGACGTTGACCACGATGCGGCCGCTGCCGTCCTCCTGGGGTTTGGAGTTCTTGGCGACGGGAGGCCGGATCTCCGGGTCGGTCTGAACGATGATCGCGGTGGCGTTGACGATGAAGAAGATGAGCAGCAGGAACACCATGTCGATCATCGGCGACATGTCCATGTTGCACTCGGCCTCGGATTCGGCCGTCGCGTTGCGAAGTTTGGAAGCTGCCATGGGGTTTGGAGAGTCGTTGGAAAGAAGAGGATCTCAGGAGCGGGCCGCCACACTGGCAGCCCGTCCTACAGGACCTCAAACGGCGATGCCCTCTGGAATCTTGGCATAAAGTGTGTCGGCGTTCACCGTGGCGACGGCGGCGTTGAGCAGCTCCTCGGAGGAATGTACGCAGTCGGCGACGAGGTTGGTGAAGCGGTTCTTCAGGATGTAGAAGGTGAACAGACAGGGAATCGAGTTGATCAGACCCCACAGCGTGGTGAGCAGCGCGACGGAAATGTCACCTGCGAGCTGTGCCGGGTCGGCGCCACCGCTGGTCTGCAGGGTGCTGAACGCGCTGACCATACCGATAACGGTTCCGAGCAGTCCGAGCATCGGGGATGCCTGGGCGATGACCGAGATGTAGTTGATCCAGGTCATGATCTTGCGGTTTTCGTTGACCGTGAAGTCGGCCATCGCGTCTTCCACTTGGTCGCGTCCGAGGTCCTCGGGGCGGGTGGCGTCGATGTTCGGGAACGAATAGGCAACCATCCGGCCGAGATACGACGGGTGCGAGGCCGCCAGCTCGATCGCGGAGCGGACGCGGCAGTTGGTCATGTGGTCCATCAACGCCTCCTTGAGGTCATCCGGGCAGAACTTCGCCTTGGTCAGGGCCATGAAGTTGTAAACCGCCAGCGCCAAAAAGGCCACCACCGCAGCCATGATGAAGAACATCGTCGGACCACCGTCGAGCACCCAGCGGTCAAGCAGGGTCTTCTCAGTGCCTTGGGCGAAAAGCGAGGGCGTGGTGACGGCAACGGCAATCAATGTTGTGACCGTGGCGGACGAGGAGCGGCGGGCGAGTTTTGGAATCATAAAATTGAATATGCGCGGTTGACTGGGAGAAGCTCTCGAAAATCAGCGGGATCGAGCAAGGATGAATTTCGAAAAATTTGTAAAAAAAAGTAAGGCCGGGCGCTGGAACCGCCCTGCGAACCGGGCCTTGCAAGGCCATCCGGAAGCCTCTAGGTATCCGGGGAATGACCGCAAAACCAAGCCAACTCCGGAGGAAGCCGTCCATGCTTCGCACCATGGTCAGGATACTGGTGATTTGCGGTGGATCAGTGATGATCCTGCTGCCGGCCTGGCTGCCGAATCGGCCGGAAGTGCCGCTGGAAACCGGAACGGTGGAACTGCTGCAGGCCGCGCTGCTTGCCGGATCGGCGGTTTTGATGTTCGGCGCGATGCCCCACGCCGGCGCCTACCGCAGCGTCTGCCGCGTGCTCGGACTCGGATTTCTGGCCGCGTTCATCGGGGAAATCGAGGATTTCGTTTCCAAGATCCTCGGCTGGAAGTTTCCGGAGGCGGTGGTGGTGGCCGCCATCATGGTGGTGATGCTGGTCACGATGATCCGGCACCGCAGGATCATGGCCCACTTTCTGGCGACGCTCGGCAACCACGCGGGCTCCGGGTTCATCGCCTCCGCGCTGCTCATCATCTACGTCTTCAACCGCGTGATCGGCGGGCCGACTTTTTGGAAAGCCACCCTCGGCGACGCTTTCACCCCGGATATCCCCAAAATCTGTGAGAGCTACCTGGAACTGCTCGCCTGCTACCTGATCTTCATCGGCGCCCTCGGACTCTCGATCACCCTGGCCAGACGCCGGGAACCCAACTGACCCCATGTTTCACATCGTGCTCCTCGAACCGGAAATTCCGCACAACGCGGGCGCCGCGGGCAGACTCGCCCTGGCGACGGATTCCACACTGCACCTCGTCAAACCCCTCGGGTTCTCACTCGACGACAAACACGTGAAACGCACCGGCCTCGACTACTGGCAGGACGTCAAACTCCGCGTCTGGGAGTCCCTCGGCGAACTGCAGGCCGCGGCCGGCCCCGGCGCACGCTTCTGGTTTCTCAGCACCAAGGCCACCGCCACACCGTGGGATGCGGATTTCCAGCAGGGCGACTACCTCGTCTTCGGCAGGGAAACCAAAGGCCTGCCGGAGGAACTCGTGCGCAATGCCGACCAACACGCGCTGCGCATTCCCATGGCCCCCGGTGGCACCCGCAGCCTCAACCTGTCCACCGCGGTGGCCATCGTGCTCTACGAAGCCGTCCGCACCCAGTCGCCCGACTGGTGAAACCACGGCAGCCCGGAGCATCCCCCCGCCAAAAAGCACTTCCCCCGCCGGTTCCATGGAGCCCTTCAAAAACGCCTTTGACTACCGGAACGCCCTGCGCATTGGCCGTGCGATCAAGGCCGCCCATCCGGATTTCAGTCTGCCGGCATTCCGGCGCGGGCTGGAGGACGCGCTCGGGACGCGCGAGCTCAAGGACCGGATGCGCTTGCTCGCCGACCGCATCGAGGCCGGCCTGCCCGGTGATCCGCGCGTGTTGTTTCCCATCCTGACGCGTGCGCTCGGCGACGAGACATCCGGCCTCGGCGGATTTGCCGTCTGGCCGCTCACCGAGATCGTCGCCCGCCGCGGGCTCGACCACCACCACGCCGCCATGGACGCGCTGGAATCGATGACCTGCCGGTTCACCGCCGAGTTTGCCATCCGGTCATTCATCCGGGCGAAACCCGAGCCCACCTTCCGCCAGCTTCACCACTGGTGCGGCCACCCCAGCGAGCACGTCCGCCGTCTGGTCACGGAAGGCAGCCGCCCGCTGCTGCCGTGGGGCGGCCGGCTCCCGGAACTCCTCGCCCCGCCATTCCCGACCATCGATCTCCTCGAACACCTGCACCGCGACCCCAGCGACTACGTGCGGCTCTCCGTCTCCAACCACCTGAACGACTTCAGCAAATCCCACCCCGGGCTCGTCCTCGAAACCCTCGCCCGCTGGCTGGATCAATCACCCGGCGACCCGGCACAGCAAAAACTCGCCCGCCACGCCTGCCGGACCCTGTTCAAACAAGGCCACCCCGGCGCCCTGAAACTCCACGGATACGGCAGCCCGGACTCGTTGGAAACCAGCGCCATCCAGCTGGAAACCCCCAGCGTGAAACTGGGCGGAAAACTCCCCTGGCAGCTCAGCATCCGCAACCGCTCGCAGCAACCGGTGCTGGTCATGTGCGACTACGCCATCCATTTCATGAAGGCAAACGGCGCGCTCAAACCCAAGGTCTTCAAGGGCCGCACCCGCGAGCTCGCGCCCGGCGAAACATGGCACGTCAGCGGTGCTCATCCGTTCCGCCCGGTCACCACCCGCGTCCACTACCCCGGCACCCACCGCATCGAACCACTCGTCAACGGCAGGGCCCACCCCGCCGCGGACTTTCAGCTCGTCCTCTAAGCTCGTCCTCTAGCCCGCAGCCGCGCCGCCGCCGGAATGCCGCCAAATCGGACTTGCCGGAAAACCTCCTCTGGCTCATCCCACTGGCATGGAATTCTCAGCTGTTCTGTTTGATTTCGATGGAGTCATCGTCGACACCGAATGGGCGATCTATCAATCGTGGAAGCGCGTCTTCGAGGACCACGGACACCCGCTGCCGCTCGAAATCTACACCCGCTGCATCGGCTCGGACTTCACCACCTGGTCGCCCAAAACCCACCTCGAAGACCTCACCGGCGGGTCATTCGACTGGCATGACCTCGACGCCCGCCGGCAGCGGGAAATCATGCGCGACCAACAGGACGAAGGCGCCACCGCGGGCACCGTCACCTTCCTCGACCTCCTCGCCGGACTCGGCGTCCCCTGCGCCGTCGTCTCCAGCTCGTCCCACCGCTGGGTCGACGGCTGGCTGGAAAAACTCCAGCTTGACCACTACTTCCGCACCACCGTCTGCCGCGGCGACGCCCCGCGCATCAAACCCGCACCCGACCTCTACCTCGAGGCCGCGCGCCGACTCGACGTCCCGCCGGCAGACTGCCTCGTCATCGAGGACTCGCTCAACGGCGTCAAATCCGCCCGCGCCGCCGGGATGACCCCGTGGGCCGTCCCGAACCGCGTCACCGAATGCCTCGACTTCTCGCTCGCAAACCGCGTGTTCACCGCTCTGAACGAATGCGCGGATGCCTTTCCCCAGCGCTGAAACCAAGGCTCAGCGCGGTCATCCGGAATGCCGCGCACGTCCACTTCAAAAAGCAGAACAGCCGCGACCACTTGGACGGCACCCCCGGCAACCTGACCGAACTCTTCGTCCGGATCGAAGTGAACAACCCCTGAAGCTCGCATTCCGGGGTGCGCCAGCATGTGGCCACCAGCGGGAAACTCAGTCGGCTTGTTCAATCCTCACCCTCGCAAACTGCACGGGGGAAGCGCCGGTGAAACGCTCGCGCACCAGATGGGTGCCGTCACCTTGAGCAACGGTCGACACGTGGAGGGTCTGCTGATCGACCGAGCGGATGGGCGCGGAGACCGATGCCTGCGGCGTGAACACCGCACCGTCCTGCCAGGTTTTTCCGTCGCTGCTGGTCTGCACGATGTAGCTGAGGTCGGTGGCGTCGCCGACGATCGTGAAGCTGAGGATCGGCAGGCCGTTGTCCGCATCCGTGGTGACGGGTGCGCTGGAGTCGCTCAGCGTGGGGTCTCCACCGAACGCGTATTCGAACAGATTGATCCGGCCATCCTGATCCGGATCCGCGGAGGCCAGCATCTGATCGGCGCTGGTTCCGGCACCGGCAAACGCGGTTTCAGCCCATGCGGAAAAGGTCGTGGCCGAGGATGGGATCATTTCACAGGGGTAGCCTTCCCATGTCGGGGTCGAGAAGCCGGTGGCGCCTTCGTGGAAGGTGATGCTGAAACCCGAATCGGCACCGCCAAACACGTCGTCGCCCAGGACCGGAGCATGGCTCAGGAAAATCGCGGCAGTGAGGGATTCGCAGTCGACGAACGCATCGTCTTCGATGGTCGTGACGCCTCTGCCCAGAGTAACGGATACGAGGGATTCGCAGGTGGAAAACGCACTTTCCCCGATGGCCGTGACGCTGTCCGGGATCGTGATGGAAACGAGGGCCATGCACTCGTGGAATGTGAAGTCTTCGATCGATGTCAGATTCCCGGACAGGATGACCGAAGCGAGGCCGTCGCAGCGATAGAATGCTCGTTGGGCGAGAGTCGTGACCCCGTCGGGAATGGTGATCGCAAGCAGCCCGTCACAGTAGCCGAACGCATACTGCCCGATCGTGGTGACGGAGTCGGGGAGGATGACGGCACTGACCGACTCACAGTAGTAAAACGCATAGTCACCGATGGCCGTGACGCCGTCCGGAATGGAATAGGAACCGGACAGCCCGCCCGGGGCGGTGATCAGCTCGGATTGGTCGTTGTCGAACAACACCCCGTTGACACTCGAATAGGCCGGATTGGCCGGATCCACGACAATGGTAGTAAGGAGCGGACAACGCGAAAAGGCGGTGTCGCCGATCGAAGTCACGCTGGCGGAAATGACAACCGAGCTGAGCGCATCGCAGGAATAAAACGCGTAGTTTCCGACGGAAGTCACCCCCTGCGGAATCGTGATCGACGCCAGCGAATCACAACCGCTGAACAAGTAGGATTCGATCGAGGTGACACCGCCCGGCAGGCTGATGGACGTCAGCGATTTGCAATTCTGGAACGCCTTGGTCCCGATCGAGGTGACCGCGTCGGGAACGGTGAAGGAAACCAGTGATTCGCAGTAGTAAAAGGCCGAGCTGCCGAATGAGGTCACGCTGTCCGGGACCACGATGGAATCGAGGGTCTTGCAGTTGTAAAACGCCTTGGTCCCGATGGAAGTGACGGGCTTCCCGTCGATTTCCGCGGGGATGCTCAGGTCGCCGGTCGGGTCCGTGTGCCCGGTGATTTCGACTTCGGCGTCGCTGTTGATGAGTTGCCAGGTGAAGTCCGCACGCACGCTGCCGATGCAGCCGAGCGTGAAGGTCAAGATGGCGAGCGTGCGGCACCAGAAGGTGGAAATGAGGCGGATCATGAGCAAATGGATGTATGAATGTGGCGCGTGGAACACCGGCGAGCCCACGACTCCACGGACGGAATGACTGCCGGTTCCGGCCGCAGGGGGACACCGACGACCCGCCGAATCAAGTGCTTTCTCCGCCTCACGGGGAAATCGCCCGCGGACGGACACCCGCCGCGAGACCCAGCCACCCGCCGTCACCCGCCTCATTGCTTGAAAAAAACTTTTGCCGCTCCAGCCGCCATCGCACGGCAATTCAAACCATTTGGTGCGTATCGAACCAAATAGTGCCCTCTTGTGCGATCTTTCCCGCGCCCCTTCACTCCCCCCTCACACATGCACAGCTCCATCAGCACCGTAACAAAAACCGCCGTGGTCGGCAGCATTCTCATTGCCGGATGCTTCGCCGCCATCAAGCAAACCGACAACAACCAGGAACCCATTCGCGTCAGGTTAAGGCCTGAATGCCTGATTCTATCGGGGAAATCCGCCTTCGCGTGTCCCGCTTGACGTGCCGGACATCAAGCCATTGCTCGAAGATCCCAAGCTCTGCGATATCGACCACTCCGATCAGATA